>NZ_JRVL01000205.1:0-4545 GCF_054823985.1 Acinetobacter sp. GN11
TGTTGCTGCAATTGGTTTATTACTCAGCGGTTCAGTATTTTCAGCAGTTACAATTACAGCACCAGAGGAAATTGTAATCCTTGCTGTGAATGGTCAAGAAGTCAATTCTGGGTTATTTCGTTCATCTAAAAATAATTATAAAGTCGATGCGGGTGAAACCAGCTTAAGTGTGCGCTACCAAGAATATTTTGAACATTTAAATGGTGAGCATGACATTGTTAAATCTGGCGTAGTCACAATTCAAACGCCTACATTGCAAGACGGGAAAACTTATAAGCTTTCAATGGTAGATGTACCTAAAGATTATGAAAATGCGAAAAAATATGCTGAGCAGCCAACAGTTGCTTTGTACAGTGCAAATAATGAATTAATTGTAAAACAAACGGGTGCAAACAATGAAGCAAAACCATGGTTTGCAACTGGCTTACTAGGTAAGGTAAGTGATTTTACGACTAAAGCATCTAAACCACAGCCTGAGGCCGTGTATGCATCGGCTAAACCTACTTATTCTCAGGTTGTACCAGCTCCAACATCTATGCCAGTAACGGGTGTAGCACAAACGAATGATCAACGTTTAGTGGAAACTTGGCAGAAAGCCTCAAAAACTGAGCGTCAAAAATTTATGGCATGGTTAGCTGAACAATCAAATTAATTAATTGCTATTTAAAATAAAGCCGATTTAATATCGGCTTTATTTTTAGAATTTTTATAAATAGCCTAAGTATACTTTATGACTAATTTAAATTTCCGTTTAGCTCAATCTGCTGATATTCCAGAACTCATAGATTTAATTAACAAGTCTTATCGAGAACAACAAGGTCGAAGTTGGACAACAGAGCTAGAGTGGGTAAAAGGACAACGTATTACAGAGCATCAATTAGAAGAACAGCTACAATTTGCGAATTCGACATTATTGGTAGGGGAAACTAACTCTTCTAAAATTGTTGCATGTATTGGGCTTACATTTGAAAATAGTCAGGTTGAGATTGGAACATTCTGTACAGATCCGCATGTTCAAAATATGAGAGTTGGTCGATCTGTTTTAGAATATGCGGAGCAATATGCATTAAAACAAGCTCCTTATCTGGTCAATGCCGTAATGTATGTGCTAGATGTACGTTCAGAGTTGATTGCTTATTATGAACGTCGTGGATATACGAAAACGGGTAATGAACAGCCGTATCCAGTTGACGCAGATTTAGGAGTGCCAATGGTACCTATTAAATTAATTGAAATGAAAAAAGACCTCAAATGAGGTCTTTTTTGTTTAGGTTAGAAACCAGATGTAATAGCCTAAAAGCATGAGAGGCCATGCTATCCATGGGCTAAATAGCCATTTCCATAACCAGAAGTTAGGTACGAAACCTACTCCGTAAATAAACCCACCAGAAATACCGATCATTACCAACATGAGTTGACTATGATTGTAGTGTCCGTTGGCATCTAACATCAGTGAGGGGTAAACCAACAAAATTGCAGCAAGAGGCAATGCCAACAGAAAGGAAAGGGCCATTGCGAATGCTTGAACTTTTCGATGATTTGATGCTGTCATTGCTTTTGCCATGATTTATTCCTCATCTAGATTTTGATGATGTTCGATATAAAGTGCACTGAGTACACCTGCAAAACATGCCATCAAAATGCCAAGGATCCATGCGAAATACCACATTTGCTTCTCCTTAATACAAGCTATGCGAGTTTGACTCGATGTGTTTGTTGGTAATGACGCCCCACATTTTGTAATAAGACCAACTGGTATAGATCAAAATGAGTGGTACAAAAATGCCAGCAGCTACAGTCATAACGCCTAAAGTAAGATGGCTTGACACAGCATCCCACATCGTCAAGCTAGAATTAGGATTAATACTAGATGGAAGCAAGAACGGGAATAGTGCAAAACCTGCGGTTAAAATTGATCCTACAATCATCAAACTTGTGCCTGTGAAACTTAAGCCTGCTTTTGTTTTTGATGATGCAAAAACAGCAATGATTGCGCCTAATATTGCAAGAACTGGGGCAACTTTAGTCATTGGATAAGTACTGTAGTTGTTCATCCAGCCTGGGTTGCTATTTGTAACTACTTCTTTAGCTAAAGGGTTGAGTGCAGCATTAGGATCAATAGCAACTGCATAGCTATAACCTGGCACTTGCCCAAAATACAGCCATGCTCCAATAACAAGGAAACAAATTAAAAATATAGCTGCCATGATCTGAGTAGCCTTGGCAGAACGCTGTTTTAAAGCGTCATCTGTACGCAACATGAGCCATGCACCGCCATGAGCACAGAGCATAGATAGACTGACAAAACCACAGACTAAGGCGAATGGGTTTAAAAGAGCAAAAAAGCTGCCTGTATATTCAGAGCGTAAAGTGTCATCTAAACCAAAAGGTAAGCCTAGAAATAAATTACCAAAGGCTACACCGAATACAAGAGCCGGTACGGCGCCTCCAATGCATAGGCCCCAGTCCCATGAATTACGCCATTTAGTATTTTCAAGTTTGGAGCGATAATCAAAGCCGACTGGTCGCAAGAAAAGGGCGAATAAAACCAGTAGTAATGCCCAATACATACCTGAGAAGGCTACAGCATATACCATCGGCCATGCGGCAAATAGTGCACCACCCGCCGTAATAAACCAGACTTGATTCCCATCCCAATGCGGTGCAATCGTGTTGATTGCAGCACGTCGTTCATTGTCGGTTTTTCCAACGAAAGGCATGAGAGCCATGGAACCCATATCGAAACCGTCAGTGAGGGCGAAGCCGATCAGAAGTACACCAACTAACACCCACCAAATGATTTTTAATAGTTCATATTCAATCATGATAAGGCCTCCCCATTAACAGCTGTTTTCGGTTCTTGCTTTTCAAAATGATATTTACCTGTGTGCAGAGAGCTTGGCCCTAGACGAGCAAACTTGATCATTAAGTACATTTCAATAATCAAAAGTGCAGTATAGAACGCTGCTAGCGCAAGAATCGAACCCCATACATCCCCGCTACTCAAACTAGAAGTAGATAGATGTGTTGGCAAGATTTCACCAATAGACCAAGGCTGGCGACCACCTTCAGCTACATACCAACCAGTTTGCGCAGCAATCCAAGGAAGCGGCAAACCAAACAATGCATATTTCAGTAGCCAAGGTTTATTTTCAGCATTTCTTTTTGCTACAGCCCAAGTTGCTAAAATGAAAAGTAATAGCATTAAGAAGCCAGAGGCAACCATTGCGCGGAAAGAGAAAAATAGAGCTGTAACATTTGGAACAGTATCTTTTACAGCAGCTTTAATATTTTGCTCGCTTGCATCAACTACATTTGGTGCATATTTTTTAAGAAGTAGACCATAACCTAAATCTTTTTGATTTTTTTCAAATGAAGCTAATAACTCTGGTGAGCGATCGCCTGCACGTAATTTTTCAAGTTCAGCATAGGCAAGCATACCGTTGCGAATACGAACTTCGTGCTGCTGCATGAGATCTTTAAGACCAGTAACTTCTTTGGTTGTTGAGCGAGTTGCAATTAAACCTAATGCGTATGGAATTTTAACCGCATAATCTGTCCGCATCTCTTCATGGTTTGGTACACCAAACAAAGTAAACGGAGCAGGAGCAGGGTGAGTATCCCATTCGGCTTCTATCGCAGCTAGTTTAGTTTTTTGAACATCACCTAGCTCATAGCCAGATTCATCGCCTAACAAAATCACTGAAAGTGTAGATGCAAGACCGAAAATTGCAGCAATTGCAAATGAACGACGTGCGAAAGGTAGGTCACGTTTTTTAAGCAAGTAGTAGCTTGAGATAGCAAGTACAAAAATTGCACCAGTTACATAACCTGCAGATACAGTATGTACAAATTTAACCTGAGCTACAGGGTTAAAGATAAGCGCGCCGAAATCAACTAATTCCATACGCATCGTTTCAAAGTTAAATGCAGCACCTACTGGGTTTTGCATCCAACCATTCGCCACTAAAATCCAGAGCGCTGACATGTTAGAACCTAGAGCGACTAACCACGTTACACCTAGATGTTGAACCTTACTTAAACGGTCCCATCCAAAGAAGAATAAGCCAATAAATGTCGACTCAAGAAAGAATGCCATCAGGCCTTCAATTGCTAATGGTGCACCGAAAATATCACCCACATAATGTGAGTAATAAGCCCAGTTCGTTCCAAACTGAAACTCCATTGTTAAGCCAGTCGTTACCCCTAAAGCAAAGTTAATACCAAATAATTTTCCCCAAAATTTAGTCATGTCTTTGTAAATTTCTTTACCAGAAATGACATAAGTGGTTTCCATGATGGCAAGGATAAATGCCAAACCTAAAGTTAAAGGGACGAAAAGAAAGTGATACATTGCGGTCATCGCAAATTGAAACCGCGAAAGATCAACCACGCTTTCAGAAATCATCAACGTGTCTCCTTAATGTTGGAAATGTTATCGCCAGCAATATGCTCAGCGACCTGATTGTCGAAATTTTTGGGGATGGTGGGAGCATCAAACCAAATATGTTTAATCGTTAAAAGAAGCACTATTTTTATTATTAG
>NZ_JRVL01000206.1:0-10422 GCF_054823985.1 Acinetobacter sp. GN11
CCCAACATACTTTAGAAGAAATCAATAACGAGAGGGATTTTGTCACCAAAAATATCCAACTCACAAGCATGTAGTGGAGAAATACCTAAAGCGGAGTGCTTTCTTTTATGGTAAACATTATAGGTAAAATCAATTAGCCAGTCCTCAAATTCGGAGAATGTGAAAACTGTTACCGTATCTGAGTGGTAATCTTTTCTTTCGAAAATATCTGAAAAATTTGATCATGGGACTGTATGAATATCAGTTACAAAGTTTCCCATTAAACGTTCAATGTGACTACTAAAACGTGGTTTTTAACTGGTCAGTATTCCAGGTGAATATCATGTGCCATACAAACATTTCTGAAAGTTTCTGAGTGAAACTCAGATCCATTATGACAATAATGTCCATAACTTCCCAAACAGGCCATTCAGCTTGAATACTGCGTGAAGCTAGCCATTTTTCTCTTTGGGTAGTACTGCTTGAGAAACACCCATTACAATGAATATAAAAAAAAGAGGAAACAGCCAAGGGTAGATAATAACCTACAACTAGCCTCAAACGGACATCAATTGCCAATGCAAGAAAACGTCGTTCTATAGGGCGCCTATTAAAGTTAACAACCAGCAACCATAAAAATAAATACCTACTTTACATGCAAGTGAAACAGCACTTGCATGTACAAGCTTCAATCAATGACATACAACTAACTTCATTATTTTAAAGGTATATATCTCTATAGCCATTTGGATAAATCCGAAAGCGTCCCCCCTACTCTGATAAGAGAAAATTGCTCTAAATACTCTGTATATTGTTTGAATGAAGCTTTGCTGTTCAGGCTGATTAAATCCTATACCTTTTTCTATGTGATCGCCCCTTCTATAAAGACTACCCATTACGCATCTTTCATCAGAATTTGTAAGCTGTGTTTGAGTTGATCAAATAGTTGTTGATGGGTTTCAGCCAATTACTTGGCTTTGCTAATACGTCACTGTTGACTCGAATACAGTTTCTCTCCAATAATCGGTCCTATAAATGGTTGCTGTTTGGTAGTCAGGACTTGTCCCATAAGGATACTCCTCTATTTTTAAGGCATAAAAAATAAGCCACATTAAGATAATGTGTAGCTAACCCAAGAAGTGATCGTTGGGCTCGTGCATACAGATACGGTGTCAGTCACACACCGAAATAGCAAAGCCAATAAGCTGCGTTTAGCAAAAAAAATGACTTAACTATAGTGATCACGGTACGGAGAAATTCAGATGAAGTATTTTTTATGACGTATGCTGGTGAAAAGGGAACCACTTCAATTAATCTGGTGCTTGAAGCGCTCCAGGCAGCAATGCAGCGTAAACTAGATGTGTCTGCGATATTGAGGGAGGCGCGCATTGAGCCTACGCTGCTGGATGCACCCAAAGCACGTGTGCCTGCAGACGCATTTGCTCGATTATGGAATGGCTTGGCGGATCTCCTAGATGACGAGTTTTTCGGCATCGACAGCCATCCGATGCGTCGAGGCAGCTATCGACTCATGTGTTATGCCGCTCTTGATTGCGATACGCTTGAACAAGCCCTTCGCCGTACATTATCTTTCCTGCGTGCGGTGCTAGACGATATATATGGTGAGTTGCACCGTGAAGGAAATCATGCTGTGATTACATTGCATGACCATGGCGTTACTTGCAGGCTCTTTGGCTATGGCACATGGCTGATCCTTGTACATGGGCTAGCCTGCTGGCTGGTGCGCCGACGAATCCCCATTAAGGAGTTGAACTTCAGCGCTCCGGCGCCTGCTGACTCAAGCGATTATCGGATGCGCTTTTGTGAGGCCGTTCATTTCGATGCCCCAGTGACTCAAGTTCGATTTGACAGCATTTTTCTAGATTTGAAAGTGATCCAGACGCCTGTCAGCGCGAAGACATTTCTCAAAGCAGCACCAGAGAACATCTTGGTGAAGTACCGCAATGACGACAGCATCAACGCACGGGTCAGGCGACAATTGCGTGGGCTTCAACCTGAAGCTTGGCCAGGGCTTGATGATCTGGCGCGCATGCTCAATATGTCTAATTCCACACTGCAACGGCGGTTTCAAGAAGATGGCACAAATTACCAACGCTTGAAAGATGATCTACGCCGTGATATTGCTATTGATCTTCTTTTTAGCTCTTCCATGACAGTTACCGAGGTCGCAGGAAAGGTAGGATTCCAGGAAACCAGTGCGTTCCAACGTGCTTTCAAAAAATGGACAGGAGTAAGCCCTGGAGCCTACCGGCGTCAAGGCAGCGATGAGATAGGAGTCGACTAGACACCAATAAAGAATGGTAAAATCTGCAATTCTAAAGTAGGCGGAAACCGAGTTTCGAATGAAGCCGGATTATCGTTGGTTTAATTTCTCCAACTACACCGCTTTACGGCACAGCGAAAACAAAAAAGGGACTGCCTTATTATAAGGATGGCTCACTCCAAGCTAGGCTTGCCGGGTCCGGCGAAATTGACATCATCGAAATCAAGAGCGATCCAGCCATAATCAGCGAGTTGCGACAGTCTGCTGGGTTTCTACCCACATACCTCAATAATAAATACCATTGGGTAATCGTACACCTAGTTGGCTTCGTTCCCAAGAGCGAAATTGAGATTTTGATAAGCCAGAGCAACAAGATGACGAAATAGCGATGATTCTCTCTGGAACAGTGCCCGCTGACCTCATTAAGATTGACACCATAGGGCATCGTCATGAGAGCCTTGTATCTCTACAGTCTAACGTGCAAGAGGTGTTCAATAACCTCATCTGGAGATAAAGAGAAGAAGCCTACTCGACAGAGAATCGTGGCTACTACCCCCTAGCCATTGAGCTTATCTGAACTATAGCCAACTGGCTTGCAGAAAGTCGATAGAAAAATAACAATGAGCACGCGATATGGTTGGTTCAAGATGCCAATCGAGGCAGTGCTTGACCACTCGGAAATATCGCCGTGTAGATTGCAGACGTCTTTTTCCGAGTGGTGATTCAGCCAAAGGTACGACTCAGCCGTGCCATGGATCATACAAGGAGATAAGATGAGCAACACCAACATCACATTCCATCGCTCGGAGCACCGAGGGAGGACGCGTATACGTAGAGATAACGCCCGCAGGCAGAGTATCGGAATTGGCCTCACCCTTGCTGCCACTGCCGTGGTGCTCGCCTCGTGTGGCGGTGATTCGTCATCCGTGCCGATCCAGCCAAGTGATACCGCTCAAGCTGCCTGCAACAAGCTCTTGAATCAGGAGTTTGAAGGCGCAAAGGTTACCCAAGTGACCTTGGTGCCCCAGACAGGTTCGGTTCCTGAAACCTGCGTCGTTCGAGGTGAAATGCCGAAGGAACTTGCCTTTGAAGTCAAGATGCCTACAACCTGGAACAACCGCGTTCTCTTCATGGGCGGCGGGGGCTTCGACGGCACAATAAATAAAATCGCCTATAGCCCAAGCGCCGCTGAGAACGGCTATGCCACCATCGCATCGAACCATGGGCATGATGCGGTGAAACACCCTCAGGGATCGTTCGCCCTTGATCCCCAATTGCTGCAAGACTACGCAGACGGCGCGGTACCGAAGGTGCTTGCATCAGCCAAGGCCATTCTAAGGGCGCGCTATGGCGATTCCATCGGTCGATCGAAGTTTGTCTACGAGGGGTGCTCTGGTGGCGGCCGCCAGGCTTTGATACTGGCGCAGCGCCACCCAGACCTGTTTGATGGGATCATCGCCCGAGCCCCTGCGAACGCATACACAGGCCAGTTCCTATGGTATCAAAAGATACTGAAGCAACTTGCAAAGCCTGGCGCAAGTCTGAGTGTTCCGAAGGTCACGACCATCGCCAACTTCATGCAGGCCCAATGCGATGCGCTGGATGGCCTAAAGGACCACACTATCAGCAGGCCGGAGGCATGCAACCCCGATCTAACGGCACTCAGATGTACGGGCGCTGAATCCGATGCCTGCCTCACGGAAGCACAACTGGAGTCCGCAAAGACCTTGTATGAACCAACCAGTGTTGCGGGCGGACGTTACACATGGCCCTCATTCCCCCAAGTAGGAGGGGAAACCGCTGATGACGCTTCATGGCAGGCCATCGGTGGAACAGCCTATCAGATTCTGGGTGGGGACTTTATGAGGTACTTCGTCGCGCAAGACCCTTCGGTCAACCCACTGCAGGTGGATCCCTTGCAATATACAAGTCGGCTCGACTATCTAGCTAATTTGATTGACGCAGTCAATCCGGACCTGAGCCAATTTAGGGCCCGCAATGGCAAGCTGCTTCTAATGCACGGCACGACCGACTGGCTGATCACGATGAACAACACCACCGACTACTACAATAAAGTCGTTGCCGCAGCGGGCGGGCAGACGGCAGCGGATCAGTTTGTCGAATACTACGTGCTGCCGGGGAACGATCACTGCGCTGCCACTCCAAACGGTGGTAATGGCCCCGATATGGTTGATCTTGTGACCCCGATGTTTGACTGGATCGATGGCGGTGCAAAGCCTTCAAGCCATAAAATCATCGCAACACGCAGCGTCGATCCAGCAAAGGGGATGCAGCGACCGCTTTGTAGATATCCCCAGTACCCCAAGTATAACGGCACGGGCGATCCTAATGCAGAGTCGAGTTTTACTTGCGTTTCATCGCAATAGCAGCCCGTTCAGGCGTGCTGCCTGATGGTGACCGGAGATCCTCCAAACTGCTTTGCATACGGATTGGAGATCCATTCACCAGATGCTTGCAGTATTTTATTATTTCAATTGCAAAATGCCACCACCGTAAGTAATCGTACACCTAGTTGGCTTCGTTCCCAAGAGCGAAATTGAGATTTTGATAAGCCAGAGCAACAAGATGACGAAATAGCGATGATTCTCTCTGGAACAGTGCCCGCTGACCTCATTAAGATTGACACCATAGGGCATCGTCATGAGAGCCTTGTATCTCTACAGTCTAACGTGCAAGAGGTGTTCAATAACCTCATCTGGAGATAAAGAGATGCAAATTAAAAACCGTGGATTTGTCGTAACAGGCGGTGTCTCAATGCTCACATCCATGTCTGCCGCCATCCAGCAGGCACTGGGACAGATGGTTCCATTTCTGTCACGATTGGGCCTACCTGTTAAGTTAGACCGTCTTGTTTTGCATATCGCCGAGAACCGCTACATAAACGGCAAAGTGATCCGTTTGGCTGGGGTGATCCGCATGGCCCGCGAATAAACAATGAGCAGCTAGTGCTGCTCCCCTTCAGATCCATCTTAATTAATTGTTTTGCGCCACCATGAGGCTGGCGCATGGAGATGCTATGTCCCTCAATTTTAATACTGATCCAGTGGTTATCGTCGGTGCTGCCCGCACGCCTATGGGAAGTTTTCAGGGCGCCCTTGCATCATTAACTGGCCCTCAACTGGGTGCTGTGGCGATCCACGCTGCCGTTCGGCGAGCAGGTATAGCGTCGGATGCAGTGAATGAGGTTCTCATGGGTTGTGTCTTGCCGGCAGGCGTCGGACAAGCCCCCGCTCGACAGGCCGCGCTGGGCGCAGGGTTGCCGTTCACTGCGGGCTGTACGACTATCGGCAAGGTTTGTGGTTCAGGTATGAAAGCCATTATGTTGGCCCATGACCTACTGTGGGCCGAGAGCCAGCAAGTCATGGTGGCGGGCGGCATGGAGTCGATGACCAATGCTCCTTACCTTCTGCCCAAGGCGCGTTCTGGCCAGCGGCTGGGACATGGGAAGATGATCGACCACATGTTCTTTGACGGTCTCGAAGACGCCTACTCGACAGAGAATCGTGGCCGCCTGATGGGCACCTTCGCTGAAGACTGTGCTACCAGCTATGGTTTCAACCGCAGCGAGCAAGATGCCTATGCCATTCTTTCCACGGAGCGTTCGCAGGCTGCAAACCGAAATGGCGCGTTCGACTGGGAGGTCGAGCCCGTCACAGTCAATGGCCGTAAGGGTGAACTGGTGGTCCAGCAGGATGAAGGCGCGTTTGCCGTCAACATCGACATGATTCCTACACTCAAGCCCGCTTTCCGTAAGGGTGGTACGGTGACGGCGGCCAACTCGTCATCCATCAGCGATGGCGCGGCGGCACTGATGTTGATGCGTTCCTCTCAGGCCAAGCGTCTGGGCGCGCAGCCACTGGCACGCATTGTCGGCCACGCCACCCACGCCGGAGTACCAGCACTGTTCCCAATGGCACCCGTAGGAGCTGTACAGAAGCTGCTGTCCCGTATCTGCTGGGACAAGGATATGGTGGATTTGTACGAGTTCAATGAGGCATTCGCTGTTGTTCCGATGATCGCCAGCCGCGATCTTGCCATATCGCTGGACAAAATCAACGTACATGGTGGTGCCTGCGCTCTAGGTCATCCAATCGGCGCCTCCGGTGCCCGTATTGTGGTGACACTGCTGGGGGCACTTCGCCAGCGCGGCCTACAGCGTGGTGTAGCCAGTCTATGTATCGGCGGAGGCGAGGCTACTGCCTTAGCCATCGAGCTGATGTGAATTTTAGTCAACAGGCTTGCAGAAAGTCGATAGAAAAATCAACGTAGGAGACAAGCAACATGCAGAGAATCCACATCGAAAGCATCACAGGCGATGCCAAATTCAACCGATTTCATGGTTTGGTTTTACTTTGGTGTTTCCTTATCTTGGTATTCGACGGCTACGAACTCGCAGTCGTGGGTGCAGCGCTCCCAGCAATCATGCAAGACATGAATATCGACGCTACCAGCGCAGGCGTCATGGCCGGATCTGCTCTGGTAGGTACCATGCTCGGGGCTCTTTTTCTGGGTACGCTGGCCGATCGCATAGGACGGCCAAAAATGATCGCTGTCTGCATGGCGCTGTTCAGCTTGTTCACTGCCAGTGCAGGGCTAACGAACGACCCTATTTCCTTCAGCGTGATGCGCTTCATTGCTGGCCTTGGGATTGGTGGCGTTCTGCCAATCACAACGGCGCAAATGGGCGAGTTCTCACCAGTGAAGTTACGCACGCGTCTGGTAACCCTTGTGTTTGCCGGCTATTCGGTCGGCGGGATTCTGGTCGCGCTTACGGCCAAGCAACTCATTCAGGCGCATGGATGGCAATCGGTGTTTTATGTGGCTGCGCTTCCGGTGCTGTTAATACCACTTATTCTAAAAACCATGCCAGAATCAATGGCATTTCTAGCCAAGAAAGACAAGAAGAATGAGCTGCTTGCGATAGTTCGTCGCATCCTCCCCCTGCAACGCATAGAGAATGGAGCCGAAATCGTAAGTTCGGTGAGCAAAAAGGTGCAGGATGCTCCCGTGAGCAGGCTGTTTCAGGAGGGTCGCAGCTGGAGCACAGTCATGATCTGGATAGCATTCATGACTGGCCTGTTTATGGTTTATGCGCTCAGTTCTTGGCTGACCAAACTCATGGCGATGGCTGGTTACAGCCTCGGTTCCGCTCTGAATTTCGTGATCATCTTCAACGTAGGTGCGATGCTGGGCGCAATAGCTGGCGGCTGGCTCAGTGACAAGTTCAATATCAAGTACGTCCTTCTAGGGTTCTACGTGGTAGGTGCTGTGTCACTAGTGCTGTTGGCATATACCAAGACTGTCGAACTGCTATTCGTTGTGGTGTTCGTCGTGGGTGCATCTACGCTTGGCACTCAGCTGTTGGCCTATGCCTACGCCGGTGACTTCTACCCCTCCTCTATACGCTCGACTGGTGTGGGCTTCGCCTCTGGCATCGGCCGGATAGGTGCAATCGTGGCACCCGTACTCATCGGCTGGCTAGTCTCGCTGAAGCTACCTTTGGAGCAAAACTTCATGGTCATCGCCTTGGCCGGTGTGATCGGCGCTATAGCCATCCTGCTGGTAAATCAAAGCCGAGCCGACTCCAATCGGGCGTAGCTTCATGGCGCAGCAAACACGACCCAATAAAGCTCGGCACGTTTCGTTTCGTTGCTTTCCCTGCATCAAGGTGCAAAGCGATGAAAAGCGCGTCAATTACTTCCATGTGAGATCAGGAGATCGAGAAATGAACCGTATGACCCCAGCTCCTCTGAACGTTCAAGGCATCCGGGAAGCCGTGGATTGGGCAATCACAACCCGCCGTAGCATGCGCGCATTCCTGCCCACACCAGTGTCTCGTGCAGAGATTGAAGGTATCCTGGACGTGGCTAGATATTGCGCAACTGGTGTCAATATGCAACCTTGGCGCGTGCATGTCGTAACAGGAGAGGTTAAGGAGCAACTGACTGCAGCAATCGCCGCGATACACAATAACCCAGCCCAGGACGTATTGTTGAACGATGCCTACGAATATTACCCGCGCAAGTGGACTTCGCCGTATATCGACCGCAGACGAGCGATTGGCTGGCGCTTGTACAGCCTTCTCGACATCGAGAAGGGTGACAAGGTGCGCATGCATGGGCAGTTTGGTCGCAACTATCGATTCTTTGATGCCCCAGTCGGTTTGCTCTTCACAATTGATCGAGTACTCAGTGAAGGAAGTCTCATCGACTACGGTATGTTTCTGCAAACAATAATGGTTGCAGCTCGCGCCCGCAATCTAGGTACCTGCCCCCAAGCGGCATTCCTTAAATACCATGATGTGATTACGAAGATGCTGGAAATCCCCGATGACCAAATGCTCGTTTGCGGCATGAGCATGGGATATGCAGATGAATCAGCCATAGAGAACACGCTGGTCTCCGAGCGCGAGCCGGTGTGTGCATTCACCACATTCCACTAGAACACAACGGAGACCACACTATGAGCACACAAACCTACACAAATGGCCTTGATCGCTGCCAGGCCAATCATGTACCACTGAGCCCACTAAGCTTTTTGGATCGTGCTGCCCTAGTTCACCCACAGCGAACTGCGATCATTTACAGCTCGTTGCGTCAAACATGGGCGCAAACAAGGGAACGCTGCTACCGCCTAGCCTCCGCGCTAGTGGCAAGAGGAGTATGCCCTGGGGACACAGTGTCAATCTTAGCTCCCAACACACCAGTGATGTTGGAATCACACTTCGGCGTACCGCTTTCGGGTGGAGTGCTCAATACGATAAACCACAGGCTCGATGCGGACAGCATAGCCTTCATTCTTCGCCACGGTGAATGTAAGTTGCTAATGGTAGATCGCGAATTCGCGAACATTGCCGAGGCTGCTCTGGCGCAACTCGATCACCGCCCGATCGTAGTGGACATTGAGGACCTCTTAGCTGCCGACGGTCCTCGGATCGGTGACATCGACTACGAAGCACTCCTTCAAGAAGGTGATCCGGATTTTGCTGGTATATGGCCAACAGATGAATGGCAGCCCATTGCGCTGAATTACACTTCGGGCACGACTGGTGATCCAAAGGGTGTAGTGGTGAGCCATCGTGGTACCTACTTAATGAGCCTTTTACAGATGACTAATTGGCCATTGCCACGCGCTCCGAAATATCTTTGGACACTGCCCATGTTCCACGCCAACGGCTGGTGTTTTACTTGGGCCATTACTGCTACTGCCAGCACGCATGTCTGCTTGCGCAAAGTTACGGCCGATGCTGTGTTTCAGTCCATCGAGGCATACGAAGTGGATCACATGTGTGCTGCACCCATTGTAATGGCTATGCTTGCTGATTCCGCACGGGGAAGAAAATTGCCGCATCCTGTACGAGTATTGACAGCGGGGTCTCCTCCTCCGTTGGCCGTACTGGATGCCGTGCTTTCAATGGGCTTCCAAGTCGATCATGTGTTCGGCATCACGGAAGTGTCAGGTACACCTATAAGCTGTGTATGGCAGGATGGTTGGGATGATTTGCCTTCTGCCGAACAAGGACGGTTACGAGTACGCCAGGGCGCGCGTGCAGCCGCTCTCGAAGGGTTAATGGTCGCCGACCCTGATTCGATGAAACCAGTTCCTTGGGATGGACGGACCTCGGGAGAACTCATGCTTCGCGGAAATACCATCATGATGGGCTATCTCAAGAATGAGAGTGCCACTTGCAAGGCATTTGAGGGTGGATGGTTTCACACCGGTGACGTGGCTGTTGTCCACGACAATGGCTATATCCAGATTACTGATCGATCCAAAGATGTAATCATTTCCGGAGGAGAAAACATCTCTTCGGTTGAGGTTGAAGATGTTATCCACGCCCATCCCGCCGTGCTGTACGCAGCCGTCGTCGCACAACCAGACGAAAAATGGGGCGAGATTCCATGTGCTTTCATTGAGCTACGATCAGATACCATACCACCAACAGAACAGGAGATCATTGAGTTCT
Organism: Acinetobacter sp. GN11; assembly: GCF_054823985.1. Taxonomy (NCBI): domain Bacteria; kingdom Pseudomonadati; phylum Pseudomonadota; class Gammaproteobacteria; order Moraxellales; family Moraxellaceae; genus Acinetobacter; species Acinetobacter sp. GN11. The sequence continues at coordinate 10,251 of NZ_JRVL01000206.1, forward strand.
GCCAAGCGCGCCTTGCTCGATACAAATGCCCCAAGCGCGTGGTATTTAAAGAACTTCCCAAGACCGCTACGGGTAAACTGCAGAAGTATCGCTTGCGTCAAGATGCAGGCAGCCAAGATGCCATCACACGTCTGGCTGGCAATGGCTAGTACGATTGTGGTAGGCAGGACGA
>NZ_JRVL01000207.1:0-1770 GCF_054823985.1 Acinetobacter sp. GN11
TCAATCTGATACTCAGACGACACAATTACAAACAACCGAATTAGTAGCACCAACAGTAACTAATTACAATTTAACTGCTTCGTCACTAATGATGACTCCAGCAATATCACCTTTAGGTGGTTGGTCTATTACTAATTCGACAGTTATGGGGGCATCGACATTAATTGATACGGTAAAAGACACTAGAGTTTCAGCAGCATTAGTAACACCGAACACAAAGCAAGTAGCTGAGGTATTGAGAGGCGGAGCCGCAGGAGTTGCCTTAACTATAGCTGTAGATCAATTGCTTGATGCAGTTGATTGGGTAATGGATTCAGCGAATAATCAAATTAGGTATCAAAAAAAAGATCCAATAAAACCACCTAATTTCCCTTATTACTACAAAGTGGCTGGGGGACTTCCGAATTATCAAATTTATGCAGCAAACAAAGAACAACTTTGTAGTAGAACAAATGCGATTTTAAATACTCTATATAGTACTATGAAATATGAGTTTACTGGTATTACCGGTGATACGGTAGGTTCATGCACATTTAAATCAACTAATACTCAAAGCGGATTTCAACATGATGGTGGTATTCCATATTCACGGGTACAGAATGTAAATTATGACCCTACGAAACCTGAATTTACTTTACCCCTTGAAGCCGTTGCTGAAAAAGTTATTTCCAACGCAGATACTGGTAGTTTAGACGCTCAAGTAGCAACTAATACTGCAACGCAAAATATTTTAAATGATGCTGTTCAGGCTGAACCTGTTGTCCAAGAGCTTGAGAATAATGCTAATAATAACTGTCCAAGTGGACTTACTAATGGAAAGGGTGATTGCTGGGTTTGTTCTAGAGAGTCTTACACACCTATAAGGGCTAGAGTAGTCTATGCTAAAGACGTTACTAATGGGCTAGGGAAATGTAGTGCTGGCATGAATTCTAGTCAATTGCTCACTAGATATAATGCTTATACTGAGCTGGGAACTGCTAGAGATGCAGAGAATGCGTGCTGGTCTCCACAAGATCAAGAACATTTAATTCAAGCAAGAGCGGCTAAAGCAACCGCTAATGATTGTAAAAGCTATCTAGGTGCTTTAGGACAATAAAATGAATATCGATAATTTAAAGAAGAAAATAGAATTCGAGTATAAAAATGTTACTCTGGGAGATGCTTATACCTTACCTGAGGAAGACTATGCCGATACAAGTTATTGGTACTTCGATAAAAGGCGCACCGATTTAAACTTAACTGAGGAAGAATGGGTAAAGCAGGAACTTTTCCTTCTTGAGACTGGTAATTGGTTTAGAGAGGACTTTAAAGAGGCTGTAAATGCAATTAAAGAAAAGAGGAAAATGAATAATAGATACAGTAATCCTTTTGAAATACCTGTTTCATATTTAGACAACTACCATACGGGTTTTGGTTTTTTAGAACCTCAGGGATTTCTATTTTATACCCCAGCTATTATGAGTTCTGTTTTAAAAGACACAGAAGTTCTATCTTCACCTAGTTTTTTATCTTGGTTTTATCGTTTAAGAAGTTTAAATACTTTTGAAGAAATTTCTAAGTTATTAAATTGTTTTACCAAAGCACAAATAGAAGTGTTAAAAGACTTTCTGTTATTTATTTCCACTCTATCTCTAGAGATGAAAGAAGGAGTAGATGAGTGTTTAAATAATATAAGTTTATTAGGATTCTGAGTGTAACGATAAAGGGTTTATATAGTTTCATAACGTGTAAGCCCTTTTTTTATGCCTGTTCGTCTCATTCTCTATAAAG
>NZ_JRVL01000208.1:0-12200 GCF_054823985.1 Acinetobacter sp. GN11
AGGTTGACCACCCGCTGAAACGGTAAATAAAGTACGGCCATGGAACGCATTATTAAATGCCACAATGCCGCTTTTGCCCGCAACGCCACTGTCTAGACCAACTTTACGAGCCAGTTTTAGTGCTGCTTCGTTCGCTTCAGCACCTGAGTTACAGAAGAAAACCTTGTCTGCAAATGTATTTTCAGTGAGTTGTTTTGCAAGGCGTAGAACGGGTTCATTTGTATAACCATTGCCTACATGCCAAAGTTTTGTTGCTTGTTCTGTTAAAGCATTTACTGCCACTGGATGCGCATGACCTAATGCGTTTACTGCAATCCCGCCTGCAAAATCAATATATTCTTTATTTTCTTGATCCCAGATACGTGAACCTTCGCCACGTACAGGAATGAAATTTGCCGGTGCAAAAACTGGAACCATCCACTCGTTAAAGTCACTACGTGAAACTGCAAAATTATTCATTTTATCTAGTCCATTAAATTAAAATTATGAGGGTTAGCTGATGACCCTATTATTCAAAATCAAATTGATTCACAAAATTTGTAATTCAGTCAAAAATGAATTATTTTTTACCAATCTGATAATTGACAATTACAATATGGATAACATTGATCAAATTATTTTAGGTTTACTTAAAGATAACGCACGGATGTCTGTTACCGAGTTAGCCGAAAAAGTTCACGTTTCAAGAGCAACCGTCAAAAAGAAAATCGAGTATTTGGAGTCTTCGGGCATCATTACTGGATATACGATACGCTTTAAACCCAATGCAGAACGAAATGTTATTCGTGCGTGGATGAGCATTATGGTCGAAGGAACCAAAGCACAATCTGTAATTAAAGAATTACGCCTAGAAAGTGCCGTGGAATGTCTACATAAAACCAATGGCAAATGGGACATTTTGGTCGAGCTACGCTCTGATACCTTAGAAAACTTCGACAAAGTTTTAGAAAGAATCAGGAATATTTCAGGTATTTATAACAGTGAAACCAGCATTCTGCTTGCGAGTCATAAGACCTAATCATTTACTTTAATTTCAATAAATAAGAACTCGAAATTGATGAGCTAAGCACAAGGTTTGGCTCATCAAGCTGCTCTCGATTAGAAAAATTCTGCTCTTATCTTTCCTCAAATCTACTGAACGAATACAACAAAGAGCCTGTTCTAAAAATCTTCAATAAATTTTCTAATTTTTTAAACAATCAAATCAAAAACTTAAATTCTAATTTGATTTAAATCCCAACTTTTTTCACTCACTCCCCTCATCAAAGCATTTGACAGAAAATTTAAAACATAATACATATAGTCTTATATGTTATATGTTAAAACCTAAGGACAAGGTATAAAAAATGGCTAAAACTCAACTACAACACTTTATTAACGGCGAATATGTTGCTAGCAAAGGAAATGATTATTTCGACTTGGTCAGCCCAGTGACTGGTGAAGTTTATGCACAATCACCGAATGCAACCGAGGCCGAAGTTGATGCAGCTTATGCTGCTGCAAAAGAAGCATTTAAAATTTGGGGACGCACTATACCTTCAACTCGTCAAAAAGCATTATTGAATTTGGCAGATGCGATTGAAGCAAATGCGGAGCGTTTAATTGAGGCGCAAAGTCGTAATACGGGTCAGTTAAAACACTTAATTGCATCTGAAGAAGTAGGTGCGTCAGCAGATCAGGTGCGTTTCTTTGCAGGCGCTGCTCGCTTATTGAATGGCACAGCTTCAGGTGAATATTTAGAAGGTTTAACCTCTTCTATTCGCCGCGAACCAGTCGGTGTTGTTGGTCAAGTTACGCCTTGGAACTATCCACTCATGATGGCTGTTTGGAAAATTGCGCCTGCTTTGGCTGCGGGTAACACAGTGGTACTTAAACCAAGTGACACAACACCAGAAAGTACCCTTTTACTAGCAGAAATTGCTGCACCATTTTTCCCTAAGGGCGCATTTAACGTAGTGTTAGGCCAAGCTCAGGTGGGTTCAAAAGTTGTATCACATAAAACCCCTGCGCTCGTTTCTATTACAGGTTCGGTTCGTGCTGGATTACAGGTTGCAGCTTCAGCGGCTGCAAATTTAGCAAAAGCTCATCTTGAGCTTGGTGGTAAAGCACCTGTGGTGGTTTTTGAAGATGCCGACATCGATAAAGCAGTTGAAATGATTGCATTAACCGGCTATTTCAACGCAGGTCAAGACTGTACTGCGGCCACACGTGTGATTGTGGCTGAAGCTGTTCATGATGAGTTTTTAGGCAAATTAGTTGAAGCTGCAAAAAATACCCGCTTTGGCGAACCCGATGATCAAGATGCACTTTATGGTCCACTCAACAATGCCAATCAATTGAAGAATGTTAAAGCTTTTATTGACAACTTACCTGCTCACGCCAAAGTTGAAACAGGCGGAAAACAAGCAGACCGTCCGGGCTTCTATTTTGAGCCAACTGTTATTAGTGGTTTAAAACAACATGACGAAGCGATTCAAAATGAAATTTTTGGACCAGTGATTACCGTTCAAAAATTTACCGATGAAAATGATGCCATTGAAAAAGCCAACGATATTGAATATGGCCTAGCTTCAAGTGTGTGGACCACAGATCACGCCCGCGCAACTCGTCTGTCACGTGAACTCGATTTCGGTACAGTTTGGATTAATACCCATATTCCTTTAACCGCAGAAATGCCACACGGCGGTTTCAAAAAGTCAGGTTATGGTAAAGATTTATCTGGCTACGGTTTTGAAGAATATACCCGCGTTAAACATGTAATGAGTTCAAATGAATAATAAAAATGGACTTTGAAAGGAGATCAAAATGAATAAACAAGAAATGAAAGACATGGTGACTAAAGCTCATCACGAGCTATTTAATCTACATGACACCACTGCTCTAGACCGTTATTTTTCTGAAGACTTTGTAGAGCATTCTCCACTGGTTGCAAATGGTCTTTCAGGCCTTCGCCAACTGGTAGAAGATTGTCCGGACATGCAACATGAAGCTGTGCGTGTATTGGCAGATCGCGACTTGGTTGCAATTCATGGCCGCTTTCAAGGTTTAGATGAAAACCCATTGGTGGGTTTTGATATTTACCGCGTTAAAGATGGAAAAATTGTGGAACATTGGGATGGACTAGTCACTGAAGCAGCTCCGAATGTGAGTGGTAGAACGCAATTAGATGGTCCAACCGAAATCGTAACTCACCATGATTCGGAGAAAAATCGTGAGATTGTGACCTCCTTCTTTAAAAAGTCCTTAATCGATGGAAATTACGAAGCATTTAAAGAATACACCCACAACGATCAGTTCATTCAACATAGTCCAGATATTGGTGATGGTGTTAAGGCAGTCATTGATTTTTTGAACAATATCCGTAATGAAGGACAAGGTTTGGTATACTCCAAAACTCATCGCTCCATTGCTGATGGTCAATTTGTATTGACACATTCTGAAGGAAATATTGCTGGAAATCGGCATGCCTATTTTGAACTGTGGCGTGTAGATAACGGCAAAATTGTTGAACTTTGGGATGCAATACCAGCCGTGCCTGAAGATGAACAGGCAGTCCATCAATATGGCGTGTTTTAATCATTTATCCGTTTCATTAAGCTAAGTCACTGACTTAGCTTTTAGAGAATTCGCCATGTCAGCATATACGATAATTTTTGCACCTATCGCTCAGGCAACTCGATCGGAACAAGTTGTAGAACGCTTGGAAAATGCAATTATCTCTGGATTGCTCAAAAGCAATGAACAACTTCCTAACGAGGCGGATCTAGCTCGCTTAATGGGAGTGTCACCCATTACCGTTCGTGAAGCGTTAAATACTTTACGCGTAAAGGGTCTGATTGATACACGACGCGGGCGAAACGGCGGAAGTTTTATTTGTGAGTTACCTTCCGATTTACTCTTAAACAAGCATCCTCTACGTCAAGCTTCCAATGAATATCTAGCTGATTTAGGCGAGTTTCATAGTGCAATTTTAAGCCATGGTGCATATTTGGCAGCACAAAGAACCACCGAATATGAACTAAACAAAATCAAAGAGCTGATTGAACAATTTGAACAGGCCATTGAAGCAGACACACGAGCGCAACTTGATTTACGTTGTTTGCTGACCCTCACCTCTTTTGCTCAATCAGCTCGACTGGCAAATCAAGAGTTAACTATACAAGCCGAATGGGCACCGCTCATTGCTGTGCTTTACCAAGATGATCAATTTCATCAACTGGTCGTTGCGCAATACCACCAACTTTTATCATCTTTTGTTCAAGCCAATGAAGATGATGCTGTTATTCAAGCACGAAAAATTATTTCGATGCTAACGGATCAAATGCTTCGATATAAGTTATCTATCGAATAAAAATAATAAAGTAGAGCGCTTATCAAATATCGAGTGAGAAATACGGAATTTTAGGAGTTATAGGAATGACCCAACATTTAGATATAGAAGAGCTTCAAAATTTGTTAAAGACGGTGGTTGAGGAAACGACAGCCATTACAGAAAATCTGGCAACCAAAGCGAGCCAAATTCTCTCTAAGCATGAACCTGAAAAAACAAAAGACGTTAAGCTTTCAGGTTCAGAACGTTCAGCATTGCAAAAAGAAATTAAAAAGGCGTTACAGGAAAGCCATTACAGTCAAGGTATCGGCTTTGCAAGTTATAGCCCTGCAACCCAAGAAGAACAAGATTATTGGACACTCGAATGGTGGTATAAAAAAGAAGATCAGTTACAACAAGCCAAACTTGAGAACTATCAAAATGCTCAGCGATTTTTAGATTTTCGCTCTTTTGAATGGTTCCATAAACCTGCTCAAAATAAAAGTCCGTGCATCCATGGGCCTTATGTCGATTATATTTGCAATGGTGCATATACCATCACCCTTGCCCATCCGGTCATGATTCGAGATCAATTTATCGGTGTAATTGCCACCGACATTTTAGTTTCAGCGCTCGAAAAACTACTCATGCCGAAGCTTAAAAACATCAAACAAAAAGCAATCGTGATCAACGATTCTTCTCGAGTCATTACTTCAAATGACATCACCATCAGAACAGGCACATTATTTAGAGGACAAAATCCTCAGCAGGTTCTGTCACGACCGTGTCAATCTTTTCAACTGGTCGTGATCTAGAGTGAAGTCAAAAAATATAAATATTTGACTTTGCTTTAGGGCATCACCAAGGCGAAATAGCCCCTAGCTTTTGTTCAAACTTTCTTCAAATAGACGTGTTTATTCAGGTCTAGGGTAAGTTTTGGCTCAAAAATAGCATCGCTTTTCCGGATGAAAAGCAAAACAACGAAATTTGAGGTTGAAATGACATGGAAAATAAAACGTCTTCCTTAAAAAAACTGTCTCTTTGGCAAGTCACAATTATTGGTATTGCCTACATGACCCCGATGACAGTGTTTGATACTTTCGGTATTGTCTCTGGCATTACCAATGGACATGTACCACTCGCATATTTACTCGCACTTGGGGCCATGTTACTCACCGCTTGGAGCTATGCAAGATTCAGCAAAAATTCAGAAAAATCAGGCTCGGCATATAGCTATACAACTGAAAGTCTAGGGCCTAAAAGCGGCTTTTTCGTCGGCTGGTGTTCCCTACTCGACTATCTGTTATTACCCCTCATTAATGTTCTGCTTGCCGCAATTTATCTCACAGCCCTTATTCCAAGTCTGCCTTATTGGTTTTGGGTATTTGTGTCGGCGGGCCTAGTCACTTTAGTGAATTGTTTCCGCATTCGGTTACTCGCCAATTTAAGTCTGTTGTTTGTATTTGCACCCATCATACTCATGGTCATTTTTGTTTATTTAGTGATTCAGGGTATTGGCTCGACTCAAGGTTATGAGCATGTGCTTACATTAGCCCCACTCTGGCATGAGCACCAATCTATACTACCGCTCGTTGCGGGTGCCTCAGTTTTGTGCTTTTCATTTTTGGGCTTTGATGCGGTTACCACGCTTTCAAATGAAACCAAACAACCCACTAAAAATATTCCCCGAGCAGTCATGTTAACAACACTGGTTGGTGGGTTCATTTTCTTTACAGCCGCTTGGTTTATTCAGCTTTATTTTCCAAATAATCTACGCTTTCAGCACCCTACTGAAGCACTACCTGAAATTGTGCTGTATGTCGGCGGTGCATTTTTCCAATCCGTATTCTTATGCGGGCAAATTATGAACACAGTCGCCTCTGGCCTTGCCTCTCATGCCAGCGCTTCGCGTTTACTGTATATAATGGGCACCGATAATATTTTCCCTAAAAAGTATTTTGGGACAATTCACATCTCCTTAGGTACACCATTTTTTTCAGTTTTATTTGTTGGTCTTATTTCAATGTCCGCGGTTTTTCTAGATTTAGCACAAGTCGTAAGCCTGATCAGCTTTGGTGCACTAGTCGCTTTTACAGCCGTAAATTTCTCAGTCTTTATGAAGTTTTATATTAAAGATAAACAGCGCTCAGGGTTTAAAAATAAATTTCTAAACCTCTTTTTACCGCTTTTATCAGTCATCAGCATTATTTGCCTCTGGCTTAACCTTGATTCATCTTCACTCACTTTCGGATGTTTCTGGTTATCACTAGGCATTCTTTTATTTATCTATAAAACGATTAAAAAACAAAGTATTGCTATTAGTAATGCTTATTAATTTTTAAGGAACTTCGTCATGAATATTATTTCTAAACCCCAGTTTTTAAAAGACGTGGAATATAAACCAAGTAAATCTCTACAAGTGGGTAAAGAATGGAGCTGGTTAAATCCGAAACATGCAAAATTTGACACAACCACTGTAGAAGGCACATCGGTAGATAATCCAGCGAACTACTATGAAAGCTCACTTTCTGATTGGCATACATTTGACAGTTTACAAGCTGATATTGAATGTGATGTGATTGTTATTGGTGGCGGTTTATTAGGTTCATCGACAGCCTTACATTTAGCCGAACAAGGTGTAGATACCGTTTTATTAGAAAAAAATCGTATTGGTAGTGCAGCTTCTGGTCGAAATGGCGGACAACTCACCCCAGGTCTAGCACGCTGGGAAGCTCAAGAAATGGCCGATCGCTTAGGTTATGAAGATGCAAAAAAACTGTGGCATTTTACCTCTACGGAAGCGATGAAACTGATTGATGACATCTCAGAAAAATACCAGCTTAACTTTGACCGAAAATACGGTCATATTACTGCCGCTGTTCATGAAGGGCATTTAGTGGGTTTAACACAAGGCGCCGATGCTCGAAAATATTTAGGTGAAGACCATACCCGCATTGTGGGTAAACACGAACTCATGGACTATATTAAGTCTGACTACTATACGGGTGGTTTAATTGATGAGTTGGGTGGACAAATTCATCCTTTAGCTTTAAACCGCGGCTTGATTTATGGTTTTTGCCAAAACGGCGGTACTGTTTATGAGCAAACAGAAGTCATTTCAATAGAAGAAAAACCAGATGGGATTTATGTTCAAACAGCAAATGCCGTCGTGAAAGCTAAAAAGTCTGTAGTTTTGGCAGTTCACCATGCTTCGTTTAAACTTTTATCAGAGCAAAACAATACCACTATTCCATTTTATACTTATGTTGCAACCACCGCTCCGCTAGAGCTTGATACAAAAGAGCTTCTACCATTTGGGCATCCGGTCTATGACACTCAGTTCCAGATTGATTACTACCGCCCTGTGTTTAACAACCGCTTATTGTTTGGTGGTCAAGGCACAGGAACATGTTGGGGACCAGAGAAAACTTTAAATTATCTAGAACATCGAATTCATACCGTGTTCCCTCAAATTAAAAATCTAGAGATGGATTTTGTCTGGAGTGGAACGACTGATTTAACGGTAAATGGTGCAGTTGATAGCCGTAAGTTTGGCAATAAATTCCCGATTTATGCGGTTCATGGTTGGAGCGGTCATGGTGTGGCACAGACAGTACGCATTGGTAAAGCCATCGCAAGTGATTTTGTTGGGCAATCTAATGACTTTGAAATGTTATCTAAAATTGATCACCAAAATATTATGTTTGGCCGCACACTTGCACCCGTTGTTATTCCACTCGCAAAAAGTATGTATGGCATCGGCGCAATGATTAACCCAGGTAAAATGGTGTCTTTCTAATTTATAGAACCACTAATTTTCCAAAAAGGATTCGTATAGCTTTGTACGGATCCTTTTTTATTTACCTGAGTAAAATCCTTTTCAAACTAGGTTATCCCTAGCCAATCTATTACAATAGCGCCAGCTTTTTAATTCAGCGCATATATTTTGAGCAACTCATCTTCCCAATTAAAACGTGGACTTAAAAATCGTCACATCCAGTTAATCGCTATGGGTGGTGCTGTCGGGACAGGTTTATTTTTAGGTTCTGCACAAGTCATCCAGTCCGCTGGTCCTTCCATTATTTTAGGTTATGCCATTGTCGGTTTGGTCGCATTTTTAATTATGCGCCAAATGGGTGAAATGATCGTAGAAGAACCGGTTGTTGGCTCTTTTAGTTACTTTGCACAAAAGTATTGGGGAAGATTCCCTGGTTTTTTATCGGGCTGGAACTATTGGGTGGTCTATATTCTCGTTGCAATGACCGAGCTGACAGCGGTCGCTAAATATGTGCATTATTGGTGGCCCCATATTCCTGCTTGGATATCAGCCTTATTTTTCTTTGTTCTAGTCACATGTTTAAACTTGGGCAATGTTAAATTTTATGGTGAATCTGAATTTTGGTTAGCCATTATTAAAGTCGCTGCTGTCATTTCGATGATTGTGTTTGGTCTATATTTATTGCTTACAGCGGGTAGTGACTCTATCGCTAGCTTCTCAAACCTATGGCAGCATGGCGGATTTTTCCCACATGGGTTCTCGGGCCTATTTTATATGCTCGCCTTTTTAATGTTCGCCTTTGGCGGCATTGAACTGATTGGGATGACCGCCGCTGAAGCGGAAAATCCTGAAAAAAGCATTCCACAAGCCATTAACCAAGTCATCTTTCGAATCTTGATTTTTTATGTGGCTTCGCTTGCTATCATCATGTCACTTATTCCGTGGAATCAGCTTGACCTTGGTGGTTTAGATAAAAGTCCATTTGTCATGATTTTTAGCCAACTAGGTATTGGTTGGGCAGCACATTTACTTAACTTTATTATTTTGACTGCTGCGCTTTCGGTTTACAACAGCGGCATGTATGCCAACAGCCGTATGTTATATGGGCTTGCAGTACAGGGCCATGCTCCAAAAGTTTTTGCACAAGTGAGCAAACAAGGTGTTCCTAAAGCTGCTGTTATCTTCTCTTCTATTCTGATTTTTGGTTGTGTATTACTTAACTATTTCGTACCAGAAGAAGCTTTAAGCTATCTCATGTACATGGCCGTAGCCGCTTTGGTTTTAAACTGGGCAATTATTAGCTTTACCCATTTGAAGTTTAAACGTGCGATGAAACTTGAAGGTAAAGCTGTCAAATTTCCTGCGCTATTTTCGCCTTTGAGTAACTATATTGTTTTAATTTTCATTGGCATGATTTTATATATTATGTGGACTCAAGGATTTGAAAAATCGGTGATTTTACTTCCGATCTGGATCACTTTCATGTTTGGGCTATATAAGTTTCTGAGTTGGAAAAAAGCACTCTAATATTCAAAGAAGGCTTATTCAAACAGGATAAGCCTTTTATCATTGAATAGCTCGCGTCACCCGAAGTAACTTCAGAAAATCTACTCAAAAAACCATTCACATTCTATTCATCATTATTGAATTATTCTCTGCTAGACACATCGATATGTAAGCCTTAGTCATTCTAAACATTGGTATTTAATGGGATAATTATTAAAGTACAAGTGTTTACATGATCTATAAATATTTGTGTCAATGTTCAGCTAAAATCAAAGCAGACCAGTTTATTGTTGCAATCACTCAATAGGCAAAAGACACTTCATCGTAAGATAAGTTCTTTACCCACTTTACTGATTTAGCGCCGTCAACTGTGTCACTCAATGATGAAAGACAGGAAATTTTATGGAAAAAACTCTGCAATGTCCTAAGTGTGGTTCTACAGAAGTTGAAGCACGTGACCATGACAAATTACTTAGAACAACTGGCGGTGTTTTACTGACAGCTGCTGGCACAACGGCAGGTACTGTAGGTGGTGCAGCCACTGGTGCTACTGTTGGTGCAGCTATTGGTACTGTTGCTGGCCCATTAGGTGTGATTGTTGGTGGAACTGTGGGAACTTTTGTCGGTGCAATTAGCGCAGGTATTACTGGCGGTGTAGTTGGCAATATTTTTGGTAAAAAAGCGGGCGTGATGATCGATAAAAATATTTTTCAGGACTATCGCTGTCTAAAATGTAAATACCGCTTTAAGCAAAAGAAGTAAAACGAATTAAGTAGGAGAACTAGTTGCTCTAGCTCTCCTGCCTAACCAAAAAATTTATAAAACCTTTTGGAATAATTTTATATAGCGCTCCATATAATTAATATATGAAGCAGCCTATTTTTAATAGAGTAACACTTTAGCTAAGATTTTGATTTACTTAGCTACTACTCCATCTTGTTGATACTTTGGTGAACGTGGACCATATAACAAACCCATACCCGGATTATAAGTCGTCGGGGTAAAAAGTTGAGTATTTACCATACTCGCTAATGGATAAGCCCGATCGTTAAAGCTGCCAGCAATCTGTTCAACTAAAGCACCGACAACCATTCCGATTAAACCCGCATTGCCATCATTACTTGCTTGAACAAGTTTTTTCTCACCTGTCCAAATCACATCTCCAGTTTTTAAATCAACAAGCTTTGCATCAGCACTTACTGTAGCCACACTTTGGATCACTTGGTACTTAGAACCATATTCTTTAATGCGAATATATAAAGCAGCATCTGCACCAAAAATCTCTTGTAATTTCTGAGGTGCAATAGACTGAGCATCACTGCCATTAGTAACACCATTCTCTTTAAACATATTGTCTACAACAGAGATTGGAAAAACGTAATAGCCAGCTTCTGCAACAGGCGCCACCACAGTAGGCCAATAACTATAAGTCGCTTTTACATCAGGCGAATCATTGACTGGTGGCAATACCAAAATCGATTTTGGCATATGAGCTTTATAAGCCGTAATATCTTTATTAGGCGGTGGAGTAACAGCACATCCTGTAAATGCAAGGCTAGAAATAACTAAACCAGCAATTAAAAATTTCTTAATCATGATTTTGTATACCCACCATTAGCATTCATTTTTTGCAATAAACGATCCATTAAAACTGTAGACTCTGGATATACTTGACGTTCAAGCTGGAAATACTCGATTGCTTTTTGAGAATTATTTTCTTGTAAATATAATAATCCCAAATGAGCATATAAACCTGGTGGAACGGCTAAGCCCTTACCTTTAGTTTTTTCAATTTCAGCTTCTAATTTTGTGATTTGCGAACTAGGTGTAGCTTTTTCAGGTGCGTTATACATCAAATAGGTTTGATGAGTATAAGTTCCCCAATTATATAAAGGTTGAGGACCTGCGGCACAACCAACCAATCCCATAGCAAGAAAACTGCTTAAAAGAATTTTTTTCATCTAACACATATCCAAAATTATTGAACTGACCAACGGTTATTTTGAATATCTGCTACTAGATTATTAACTGCTTCACGAACAGCTAAATCGAGTACTTTGCCATTTAAAGTAGAATCATAAGAAGCTGTAGAGCCAAAACCTAATACTTCACGAGCACCTAATGCATATTCACCTGCACCCTGTACGGAATGCACAACTTCTGATGTTTTTACATCAACAACATTTAAATTAACTTTTGCATAAGCAACTTGCTCTTTACCGCGACCTAAAATACCAAATAACTGCTGATCGCCTACTTCTTTACGACCAAACTCAGATACATCACCAGTAATGACATAACGAGCGCCTTTAATAGATTGGCTTGTATTGCTATAACCAACTTCTTGTTTAATCTCAGATAAGTTGTCGCGATTTAAAACTGTAAAATAACCAGTTTGCTGTAAATGTGTCTCAAGAATAGTTTTTGCTTGTCCGCCTAGACGGTCAACATTATCAGAGAAAACACCTCTCATATAACTAGAGCGATTATCAAATTTACCAATAGAAACTGGAGCTTTTACTCCCGTATATTTAATTTGTGATGTAGCTACAGCCACTTGTGGGCTTTGGATCGTTCTTGAAGTTTCAGTAGTTGAACAAGCAATTA
>NZ_JRVL01000025.1:0-7209 GCF_054823985.1 Acinetobacter sp. GN11
CCAAACTTATCAATGATATTTGCTTTATCAAAACCACCTTGTTCAAGTAACATTTTAATCATATTTTTAAGTAAATTAGGCTCTTCTGGTGGAGTTTCAACATCGTAAGGTTCTGATTTTGTGTAACCTCGATAGCGGTAACTTCTCCAGAGTTTTGAATTCTGATCCTCAGAAATGATATTTAAAGTTTTTGCTTTATATATCATTGCAGCCAAAGAAATTCCCCAGCGCTTTTTAAGTAGCATTAAGGATTCAAGTGAAATACGACTTCTCGTTTCAGCTATAAATGCGCTTGTAGGGAATAAAAAGCAATTGGCAAAATAGTGGGCTTGATCTTCAAGCTTATCAAACCAATTTTTTTTATCCTCTTCAGTTAGATATCTATGCATTACGATATGTCCTAACTCATGTGCTAAATCAAATCTACTTCTAAAGTAGTTATGTTTATCGGCAGCAATAAAGATATAAGGCTTATCATTTATCCAAGCGGATGTACCATCCATCTCTTCATAACCAATTTCAAATCTAGCAACCACAATACCTGCACGTTCTATACGTTTCATCAGGTTCGGAATAGGCGATGAACCCAATCCCCAATGATTACGTAACTGCTCTGCTAATAATTGAATTTTACCTTCATTTAATGATAAGGACTCTTCTCTAGTTAAGGAGTCAATTAAGTCAACCTTAGGAAATGAAATCCATTCATCCGCTATTGAATGTACTTCTGCTAAGTTCATTAACATTGCATTTGATCTAAAACACGGTGCTTTTAGCACACGTTTTTTTGCACGATTTAAGAATAAAGGGTTACCGTAATTAGGAACTTTACGAATAAACCAATGCAATGGAATACCTAAAGCCTCAGCTAGATTATTTAATACCTCTGGCTGAGGGCTATGAGTACCATCTTCCCATTTTGTAACAGTAGATGGCGCTACATCAATCATTGTAGCCAAAGCAGTTTTACTTAAGTCATCGTACATTTGACGGGCAAGTTTCAACCTTTCTGGCTCGAACTTATCTATACCCAACATCGTCTGTACCTCCAATATTTACTCACCTGAAGCGCGAGAACCATCATCAGCTTGTTCAAGGCGTTTCTTGATCGCGAGTATAGGTTCTTCTGCTACATCAGTCATCGGTTCTGAAGCAGATTTTTTCAATTCAGCTAAACTAAATTGTAGAATTGGTCTATTCTCAATCGGATGTGGAATAATGAAATCTAGATCTAATAATTCAAAATCTGAATTCCAGTAACCAGTTACACAAACAAAAAGTAAATCATCCAATTCTACGTCTTCATTAAGAATAGCCTTAATCAAAAGATCACTTTGGTGGTTTTTAACAAGTCCAATATTTGAACGGGATTGTTCAAGATAAAATTTAGCGTTTTTAGTATTCAAAGAATCTTTTCTGGTAATGACAACATGACATGATGGTGTTGTCATTTGAACAAATTGATGTCCTTTAGGTTTAGTATCTCGAACTACAGCATTATGACCCGATTCATTAGCAGTTGCCAAAAGCGCATCCATTAATAAACCAGGTTCATATTTTGAACTTTCTTGTTGAGCAAGTTCAGGAGAGAAGTAAATTTCTTGCACAAAAGCATCTTTTTCTAGAAGTCTATTCTTGATAGAAAAAACTAAACCATCTAAAAAGTTAGTACCGAATTCATGAGCAATGCGGCTTTGAATGTGAGGTCGAAGTTCGTTTATATCCATAAGTGTATAACTCGGCTGGTTTTGTCAAAATGTATCATATTTCTTTCGTATGATGTATATATTTTTATGTTTGAATCAAGGGTCTTGTTTAATTTTTAGTATTAGTCAAGGGTTAGAATCTAAACTAACCCGAGTGAAAATTGAAGTTAAAGAGCACTAAAAACCATTGGATACCAATGCATAGAGGTATGTTTTTGGAATTCTTTTGCAACAGGGAAGTCAACAATTACACCATCACCAGTATAAAGTATTGGCTCACAGGGCGAGAACATGATTTTATTGTCATGTATTAATGAATTAATTGCTTCAATAAAGTCAATTGTCACATTTGGCCAAAAAAGCAAGTTGAAGCTCTCTTGACCGAAATGTTCACTTCCCTTTATTTCTGGAAATTCATTTTGTAACTCTACAAAAGAAACATTGCCATGCATATTCTTTATAAAGTTCAAGATTTTTTCTTTCATATTTTTACTATAGTCGAATGAAGATAATTGAGTTTAGAAATTTATATAGCTTCTAGCAATAAATCCATAATTCGAATATATAAAATTTTAATAATTGTGAGGCTGTAAGAGAAGAATGGCATACATTTTTGCAAAATTGGGATTATCAGGATTACTCTCAGGTAGATAAAAAATAACTTTGAAGGTTTGATTTTGCTCAAAGCCATCAATATCTAAATAATTGATTTCAATATTGTCTTCCAGAACAAAACGCTCATTTTTTAATGAACTAATGTCAACCATTATGTTTAAATAAAAAACCTCATCCTTGTTAATATTTTTCTTAGTAGTTGATAAATTTATTTCTGCCTTTGAGCTTGAAAAAATCAATGAAAATTTGGATTGACTTATAAATCCATTTGTATAGCAATCAACCAGAGGTGAGTTGCTAATGATTCCAATTTTAAAATATAGATTCGTTGCATTTGATACAAACTCTTCTGGTTTTGTTGGTAAAGTTTTGAGTTGAGCTCGAGTAATTTTTCTTCTATTCTCTTTTTCTTTCAATAAAATACTAAGTTGTCTTTCAGCAATTTCAAGATTTTTATCTTGTTGTTTCATGTTAAGCATAAGCCACAAAAATGCTAATGGTGCAAAAATACCAGAAAGAAAGCCTCCCAGATCCCCTAGATTAATTGACTCAAATTTTATATGTAAATTTCCCAAATGCAGAGTATTATCTTCACCTAAAGGAAGTGCCAACAAGATAATCAAAAATAAGAAAAATTGTAAAGTTAGCATATAAACAATATTTCTAAAGCTAAATAGGGTTTTATAAAAATTTATACATTCTATAAAAAATTCTTTCATGTCGACCTTTAAATTTAATAGTTACGTATTTTATTTTGCCCAACTATTCACAATATCTGCTTATAATAATATTGTTATGCTCATTCCATTTTTCTTGAATATTCCTTATTGATTTTTGTTCAAAGGAGATTCTTTTTTTGATCAAAGCTTTTGAAATGTCAGATAACACAACATTTTCAATCATATTCATAGCCTTACGAAGATCATCAAATGTCACTTGGACATACCCATCGGTTACATCATTATCATCATCACCAACTGTGTGATTAATGAGTTTTTTAATTGTGTAACTACCAATCGCTAGACTATTTGCGATTGTTCCAAAGGTTCTCCGCAAGTCGTGAAATGTAAATTGAATGCCAGTTGCTTCAGTTATCGTATAGCGAGCTTCACGCTTATCAACAATATGTGAATCAAGCGTATCACCAGCGAAAACGTATTTATTATTGCCAGCAAGTTTTTTTCGTTCTGCCAAAATATACCAAAGCATTTCTCCCATCGGTAGCAGAAGGTCTTCATGATTTTTGGGATCCTGAATTTTTATAGTTCCATATTTTAAGTCAACATTTGTCCATTCCAGTGTTTCACCTTCTTCTCTGCGAAATCCGGTTAGTATCAATAGAAGTAAAAAATCTTGATTTGTATATGCACGATGATTTGAATTTTGGTTACCAGACCACCAAGTTGTACACACAGCAAGTGACCAGTCATGTATCTGGTCTGCTCGAATATACCCTTTACGGCGTTTTATCTTATTCCATTTCTTCTCTTTATAAATAACTCCAACAGGGCTTTTTTCTGTGATAATTTTTTCATCATTATCGTTATATAGAATTGAGGCATTGAAGTTGTAGACAGCAGATAAAAACTTCATTGCAAGATTTGCCTGCGCTAAACTTCGCTCCGATAAATCCATATGCTTGTTTAAAGTCATTTTCTGAGAAATTTCAGTAATTTTGATGTTTTTCCAATCTTTAAAATAATCATTGGCACATCGGTCATAAGCATCAATCGTATTAGCACTTAGCTTTTTTTTACTTTTGTAGACTTCATAGGCTTGTTCAAGCGTAGGGATTAGTTCATTTGCTTCTTTTTCGGATTTAAAGTCATTCTTTAATTGTCTTTTTTGAGCAACTGGATCAATACCCTGGTGCATCATTAACAATATTTTTTTAGCTTCAGTACGTGCTTGCTCAAGAGTATATACGCCATGTTTACCAATGGACTTCCTTTTGTTTCGGCCATCGGGCATTCTCGTTTCAACAAAATAGGTTTTCGACTTTGTTGCAATTAAACCAAAACCAATAGTAACTGAGTCACGATAAAATTTACTTCCCGTTTCTTCGAGGGGAATGCTGTCGATAAATGTTTTTGTAAGTTTATATCTTTGGGTCATGGTGACTTAAAAAGGACGAAACGATACGCTGCAATATACCACAATATTTCTAGAGCCTACTATAAGCCTATTTTTGATTGATTTAGTGGAAAATAATAGGTTTTTAAATTGATATTATGGGTTGTAAGTTATTGTTTTTATAACTAAATAAATGCTCCGAAGATGCCGCTGCATGTGTCGTTACCCTGAACCCGATGAGTTCTCGGGTAAAAATGATTTTATAGCAACATGAAACGATATTAGACCATTTATAAATATATGAAAATAGTTTTTAAGTTTTTGTATTTTAATGAAAACACCTGAAACAATATTAAAGCTCATGTCATGATACGACAGTATACTTTATTTGCCTATTATCTGCCTATTTTTGCAAATTTGCCTATTTTTATTGGTTTTAAGCCTATTGTTTGCCTACTAAATTTTTACATTAAAAAAGGCGGTTAAACCGCCATTTGTGATGTTGATTGTATGCGTCGTCGTTCAATATAAGCTAAAACATCAGCTTTTTTATAAATAATTTTTCGATAGTGAACTTTTGCAAAGGGAATGCCGCCACCTTCACAGCGCTTTTTTTGCAACCATGAGGTTGAAACATCAAGTATTGCCGCAAGTGATTCTGGTGAAAATTCTTCATCATCATTGGCGGCATTGAATTTATCAATCTCAGCTTGTTTATCAATACATTTCATTTAGATTACCTCACCAAAACACTGCAATTAAAAAAGCTAAAAACCATAATGTATTTGTTCCATAGAGCGCTTCTTTCATTGTTTTAATTCCTCAAAAGCATTTTTACGGGCAGAAGCCTGATTCTTGAGTAAGGAGATATGAGCATCCTTAATCAGCTCATTGCTCTGTATGACGCGTTGCTTGGCATGGAGGGCAGAGGTCGCTTCAATACGACCCCTTAGAGTGCCGTTGCCATGTAGTTTGGCAACATACCTAAAGATATAGGTACTTAAGCGCTCCAACCCTCCATGTCCTTTTTTGCAGTGCATGCATTTTTAATGTTTTGTTCGTATTTAGTACCTTTGAAATATTTAGCAGGATAGTCCAAGTCATTCATAGATTTAGCTGCTTCAATATGATTCAGAGCCAGTTGATACTCTGTTTCTAAAGTCTTTTCTTGCTGATCTTTTAACTGCTGCTCATTTGCTTGCTGAGCTTGTTCGTTGCGTTGAATAATTTTTTTTATACTTTCACAAGTTTCATCAAATATTTGCTGTTTCACATCATGAAGACTATTAAGAGCACGCTTTGAGCAGTAATTTGCAATATCAATACCTGCTTGTTGCATTAAATGCTCAAGTTCTAAATATTGATTGCCGTTGATACATGCATTAGCAGAACCTGAAAGGAGCCACTGTTTTAATAAAACTCCGTCATTTTCACCAAGTTGTCTTGGATCTAAAAACAAACGTGAACGGTCTTTAGTAGCCACAGCAATATTGTCATGAGTTAAATCAAGTACAGTGGTAAATTCATATTCAATGCCATCACGCTGTTCTGCCTTCATTCCAACTTTTTCAACTTTCTTTTTGCCGTTGTCGTTGGTTTGAATCGTTTCCATTTTTGAGCGCATGGTTACAATGATGTTGATGCTTGACTGCAACATTGCATCAATGAATTTTCGATGGCGGGGAGTTGCTTGGCTCCAAGCTCCCCACGAATTACCTTTAAACGGGCCGGCAGCCAATTGATCTACAATCTCTAAACAGCCGCCTACACCAGACCATTCATGGGTAATACTGTCTAAAATAAGGGTGTCAAAATTTGCTTGCTCAGCAGCTTTAATTACCTGAATAAACTTTTCTGGTGTGTAGGGAGGTTGAATATTGGCATGTTCAAATTCCACCAAATCTTCATAAAGCTCGGCGCTACTATTTTCAGTGTCAGCGACAGCAATACGACCACCAATACCTTTAGCTAGTAATAGTGCAGTAAAGGTTTTACCTGAGCCTGTAGGCCCTGCAATTGCTAAACGCAATTTTGCATTTTTACGTTCTGCTTTTTTAAAGAAAACTGTCATTTTTATTATCCTTATCTTGAGCCAGTGAAGCCGCGTTTTTGCTTATACGTTTTGCGGTCATGTGAAGAGATATTTGTTTCAAGTAGCTTTATAGCCAGTTGCTTTCTACGCTGAAAATCAATTTCTTGAGTAAGTACTTCCCAAACTTTTGGATATTCAGTTTTGAACTTCTCAACATCTAAAGGAGTCTTAACTTCGTCTTTAACTTTGTAAAGAACTGAGCCATTAGCATTTGATGCAAATACTTGCCAACCGATTCGTACAGAGTAGAGGCTCGTTAAGCGGTCAAGACCTAAATAAGTCTTGTAGCCGTCAGGATGCTTTTTGAAATTAGTCATGATTAGCCACCAAACATCCATGTGATAAAAGATGAGATGACTATCCAAAGGAATACAGAAAGGACAATAAACTTTAGAAAGTCGATTGAATTGGCTTTGATCGTCGCAAAACGAGAAGGGCGCTGCTCTTCAACAGTTGGGTGTTGATATAAGCGTACAGTCGTTTGACTAGGGATAGTGTTTTGTTTCATACTTATCTCGCAGTTTGTTTGCAAAGCACATCGGGGGTCGAGATCTGATGTGCTTTTTTGTTGTCTTGATGAATAAAATATACCTACTAGGTAAAATAAAGTAAATACCTGTTAGGTAAAATAATAAAATTAATTTTTACTCTTGAGGTAAATTGATGTTCAATAAGGAAAAGAAAACCCACCATGGTGGTGGGTTGGATGGAGTGTATTATGAG
>NZ_JRVL01000209.1:0-8169 GCF_054823985.1 Acinetobacter sp. GN11
TAATAGTCAAGAGTTTGAACATGAAATATGCATTTAATGTTGGTAAGTTCTAAATGATCGCCTAGTGGCATCATATTTGCACAGATGCAGTGTTATAGAGCATAAGGATAAAACATGTCAGAACGTCCAATCACCTTTTTTTTCCGTGGTGGTCAGCAGCAAGTGGAAAATGTAGTACCCACAACGACGGTTTTACAATTTCTGCGAGAATATACCCAAACTGGTAAGACTAGGCAGACCGGTACAAAAGAGGGCTGTGCTGAGGGCGATTGTGGTGCATGTACAGTCGTGATTGGTGAGTTGGTCAATGACAGCTTGCAATTGCGAAGTGTGAATGCCTGTATTCAGTTTTTACCGACTTTAGATGGTAAAGCCCTATTTACAGTAGAAGATCTGCATACGTTATTACCTATACAGGATGGAACGCTTCATCCGGTACAACAGGCGATGGTCGATTTGCATGGTTCACAATGCGGTTTTTGTACACCTGGTTTTATCATGTCGTTATGGTCAATGTATGAAAATGAACAACATTCTCCGAGCAAAGATAAAGTCAGTGATTATCTTTCTGGAAACTTGTGTCGTTGTACAGGCTATCGCCCTATTTTAGATGCAGCACAAAAAGCTTATGACTATCCTCGTGTTGTATTAGAACGCCAAAAGGTACTTGATGTATTAAAAGAGATCAAAGCATTACCTGTATTGCATTTGAATGATCATGATCAGCAATTTTTTGCACCAAAGACTTTGCAGGATTTTGCCGCATTACGCTTACAGTTACCGCAGGCGCGTATTGTCGCTGGTAGCACAGATGTCGGTTTGTGGGTAACCAAGCAGGGCCGTGATTTAGGCGATATGCTTTATATCGGTCAGGTTGAAGAACTGAAAAAGATTGTAGTTACCGACCACGCTTTAACGATTGGGGCAAATGTAAGTCTGAGTGATGCTCTCATCAAAATTTCAGATTTTTATCCTGACTTTCAAGAATTACAGCGCCGTTTTGCTTCTATGCCTATTAAAAATGCGGGAACTCTAGGTGGAAATATTGCCAATGGTTCACCTATTGGCGATTCAATGCCGGCATTAATTACGCTAGGTACACGATTGATTTTACGTGTAAGTGAACAGACCCGTGAAATCGCCTTGGAAGATTTTTATCTAGATTATCAAAAAACAGCATTACAGCTTGGTGAGTTTGTTGAGGCGATTGTTATTCCACTTCGTGAAGGGCAGACGCGTTTTAAATTTGCCAGCTATAAAATTGCCAAACGTTTTGAGCAAGATATTTCTGCGGTATGTGCGGCTATTTCATGCGAGTTAGATAATTATGATGTCGCTCACAATGTCAGAATTGCTTTTGGTGGCATGGCAGCTATTCCCAAACGTGCAAAATATGCAGAAGCCATATTGGAAGGTCAGCAACTTACAGCAGAATTGATAGCTAAGGCTCAAGAGGCATTGTCGCAAGACTATCAACCTTTAGATGATGGACGTGCTAGCTCGGCATATCGTTTACACGTCGCGAAAAACTGTTTACAGCGTTTTTATGTAGAAAAAGTCCTGTCTCAAACGATTACTCGTGTGAATGACTTGATTGCTATGGTGGAGATCTAACATGAATCAAACCATTGACTTAAGCATTTCTAAAAAATCTGCTAAAGCAGGCGACTCTATTCCACACGAAAGTGCACATTTACATGTGACTGGGCAAGCAACCTATATTGATGATTTACCTGAGCTTGAAAATACCATGCACTTGGCGGTTGGATTTTCAAGTTGTGCCAAAGGCAAAATCAGTAAGTTTGATTTGGATGCCGTACGTCAGGCCAATGGTGTCCATGTAGTTTTTTCAGCAAAGGATATTGAGATTGAAAATAATTGGGGACCAATTGTTAAAGATGACCCGATTTTTGCTGAGGAGCAGGTCGAATTTTATGGCCAAGCCTTGTTTGTGGTTGTTGCCGAGAGTTATCAGCAAGCCCGTCAGGCAGTTCGCTTGGCAAAAATAGAGTATGTGCCCGAGACTCCGATTTTAACGATGCAAGATGCGATTGAAAAAGAATCGTGGGTGTTACCGCCTGTTGAATTTAGCCATGGTGAAGTTGAACAGGCATTTCAAAATGCAGCACATCAACTTTCAGGTGCTATTGAGCTAGGTGGGCAAGAACATTTTTATCTTGAAGGACAGATTTCCTATGCAATTCCCCAAGAAAATCAGGACTTAAAAGTCTATTGCTCGACACAACATCCAACCGAAATGCAGCTGCTGATTTGTCATGCATTAGGTATGAATATGCATCAGGTGAGCGTAGAAAGCCGCCGTATGGGTGGGGGTTTTGGTGGTAAAGAGTCGCAGTCTGCACAATGGGCATGCATTGCATCTTTGGCAGCACAAAAAACAGGCCGTCCGTGTAAGTTACGTTTAGACCGTGATGATGATATGAGCGCCACAGGCAAACGTCACGGTTTTGCATATGAATGGTCAGTGGCTTTTGATGACACTGGTATTTTGCAAGGCCTAAAGGTGCAATTGGCTTCAAACTGCGGTTTTTCGGCTGATCTTTCTGGGCCAGTGAATGAACGTGCGATTTGTCATATTGGCAATGCCTATTATTTAAATGCGGTTGAGCTACGTAACTTACGTTGTAAAACCAATACTGTTTCCAATACCGCATATCGTGGTTTTGGCGGACCGCAAGGCATGTTTGTCATTGAAAATATTATTGATGACATTGCTCGTTATTTAGATTGTGACCCAGTTGAAATTCGTCAGCGTAATTTCTTTGCCGAAGAGCCCGGTGCCGGACGTGACCGTATGCACTATGGGGCAGAAGTCCGTGATAATGTTGCGCCAAAATTGGTGGCTGAATTATTGCAAAGTAGCGATTATGCGAAACGCAAACAGAGCATTCATGCCTTTAATCAGAGCAATGACATCATTAAGCGTGGTATTACGTTAACACCCTTAATGTTTGGTATTTCGTTTAATGCTGTACATTACAATCAGGCAGGTGCACTGGTCTATGTATATATGGATGGTACTGTTTCTATCACCCATGGCGGTACAGAAATGGGACAGGGGCTATATACCAAAGTGCGGCAGGTTGCCGCCTATGAGTTGGGTTTACCCATCGATAGCGTTCGTTTAATTGCAACTGATACTTCTCGGGTGCCAAATACATCAGCAACTGCAGCATCGAGTGGAGCAGATTTAAATGGTAAAGCTGTTCAAAATGCCTGCATTAAAATTCGAGAGCGTCTGGCAAAACTTGCAGCAGAAATAAGTCAAAGTGAAGCTGACCAAGTCCAGTTTGAAGATAGTATGGTCACAACAGCGAATGGTCACTCATGGACCTTTCCTGATTTGGTTCAACGGGCATATATGGCACGTGTACAACTATGGGACAGCGGTTTTTATAAAACACCAGAAATTCACTACGATCAGGTCAACCATTTAGGGCGTCCATTTTTCTATTATGCCTATGGTGCAGCAGTCAGTGAAGTCGCAATAGATACCTTAACTGGGGAAATGAAAGTATTACGTGCTGACATTTTGCATGACGTCGGGAGGTCCATTAACCCTGCAATTGATATTGGGCAAATTGAAGGTGGTTTTGTTCAAGGAATGGGGTGGCTCACGACAGAAGAGCTGTATTGGCAGCCACAAGGCCCACATGTAGGACGCTTGTTTACGCATGCACCTTCAACTTATAAAATCCCGACCAGTTTTGATATTCCTCATATTTTTAATGTCAAACTGTTTAATAACCAAAATCAGGCAGACACCATCTATCGCTCTAAAGCGGTAGGTGAACCTCCATTTATGTTGGCATTATCTGTTTTCTCTGCAATTCGTCAGGCGGTACAGGCGGCTATTCCAGAAAATGCACCACTCGTACTTAATGCGCCAGCAACTGCCGAAGAAATTTTACGTGCAATTGCTATTGGACGGAGACAAGCTTTGGCTGACCGCCCACAAGCTAAAATGTAGAAGATTATGCAACATTTACAATGGTGGACTGATTTTGTGGCGTGGCAAGCCGATGCTGCGCCTATGGTATTGGTCACAGTGGTCCGCGCTGATGGTTCGACACCAAGAGAAGTTGGTGCAACCATGTTATTGCGGTTTAATTTGCAACAACAATGGCAGCAATCCGATACGATCGGTGGTGGGCATTTAGAATTTCAGGCTATTGATATTGCAAAAGCAATGTTAAAAGAAACGGAAACTTGCATAAGACGTATTGAGCGTTTTAAGCTCAGTGCTCGGCTTGGGCAGTGTTGTGGCGGAGTAATGTGGTTATTGTTTGAAAAAATATCACCCGCTGCGATCGCATCGGATTTATGTGCGAGTTTGCAAGCATGGCGAGGCGGAAAGCATATATGGCGTACCGTCTCACATCAATATGCATCCACTTGGCAGACTATGGATATAGAACAACAACCGAGTTTCGAGTTTCATTCTGGCAGTAGTGAGCAATGGCAATTTGGCCAGCAGATTCAACCTTATGCTATGCAAGTGCTGATTTGTGGAGCAGGGCATGTGGGTGAAGCAATTGTTCGTTGTTTATTGCCTATTGGTGTCAGAGTGAAATGGATTGATCCGAGGGATGATATTTTCCCATCAGACTTACTGGAACAGGCGCAATGTTTAACGACTGATACATTAGACGCCGAGATCGAGCATTTTGACCGTTCAGGTGCAATTTTAATTTTAACTCATGATCATCAATTAGATTTGCAACTGTGTTTTGCAGCCTTAAAACCCGCGGCAAAACCATTTGCTTATGTTGGGATGATTGGCTCAAAAAGTAAAAGGGCTATTTTTGAAAAGCGTATGCAATTACGTGGTTATACTCAGGAAATATTACAACGTTTGGTTTGCCCGATCGGGGTAGAAGGGATTTCATCGAAACAACCTGCAATGATTGCCGTTGCAGTGGTTGCTCAATTATTGCAGGTATTTGATGTAAAAAAATGATCCCAAAGGATCATTTTTTTTGTTCGAACTTTGGATTTTTTTCTGCGCGTTTAAGCAGTACGAGAACGGCGCCTGTGCCGCCTTGATTTTCAGGTGCACTTACAAAAGCTAAAACATCGCGGTGCTGACGTAGCCATCCGTTGACATAGGTTTTTAAGACTGCTTCAGGGCCTTTACCATGTACAATCTTGACAACATTTTGATTTTCATCTTTTGCCATCTGGATAACTTGTAAAACTGCGTCACGTGCTTGCTCAATCGTACATCCGTGTAAATCTACAGCTTCAAACCAGCGCATTCTTCCAGCTTTTAAGTCTTCGAAAACTTTATGCTGAAGTGTGGCAATGCGATAGCTTAGCGTTGCTTGACTTGCGACAGGGTTTAGAGCGGCTTGAGTGTCTGATAACTCGGCATGTTCAGTTTCACGATCACCTTCGGCAGCTGCACGTTTAGCGAGTGTGTGAGCATCAATTTTTTTTGTGCGAGGCGTTCTTACATCAGCAATATTGCTATTGTTGATGGGCTTAACACCTGCTAGAGCACTTTGAAACAGGTTTGCATCTTCCAATTCTTCAGACTCAGCCTGAGGTTTTGGGGCCTCAGACTGACTTGCGATTTTGCTTGAATGAGGATTGGAGATTTGCTTTTTAAATTGCTTCAGTAACTTTTGTTGCTCTTTAGAAAGCGATGAATCTTTATTACTCATATATCTTCATTAAACCGTTTGAGGTTGTCCAAAAAGAGCAGTAAAAGCTTGATCTGGACGTGGTTGTTTCATAAAACTTTCGCCGACCAAGAAGCTGTGAATATCATGTTCTTGCATCATACGCACATCATCTGGTGTCGCAATACCGCTTTCAGTGATTAATAAACGTGAGGCCGGAAGTAATTTTTTCAATCGAATGGATGTATTTAAATCCACATCAAACGTTTTTAAATTACGGTTATTCACACCTAATAAACATTGCTCAGAAAGCTTTAAAGCGCGTTCCATTTCTTCTTCGTCATGAACTTCAACTAATACATCGAGTTGATGTTCAAACGCAGTTTTAGACATTTCTTCGAGTTGCTGGTCAGACAAACATGCAACAATTAATAAAATACAGTCAGCATGCAAAGCACGTGCTTCAACTACATTATATGGATCGATCAGAAAGTCTTTACGTAAAGCAGGTAGGGCACAATGATTACGGGCAATAGCAATATTTTCATCTGCACCCTGAAAGAAATCAACATCGGTCAATACCGATAAACATGCCGCTCCAGCTTGTTCATATTGCTGGGCAATTTCAGCAGGATTAAAATCTGCACGAATAATGCCTTTTGATGGAGATGCTTTTTTAATTTCTGCAATCACGGCAGGGCGCTTATGCTGTAAAGCTTTTGCGAATCCTCGTACAGGAGTTGCAGCTTTCGCTAGTTCTTCAACATCTTGCAAATTACGTTGTTTTAAACGTGCAGCAAGTTCCTCATGTTTACGGTCAACAATTTTACCTAAAATGGTATTTTGAATATTAATCATGAGAAGTCCTTAATCTGCCTGACATTGTTTTAATGTTTTGGTAAATTCAGCCAAAACACTCATTTTTTCTAAAGCTTGTCCACCATAGATAATATCTTGAGCGAATGTAACAGCCTGAGCATAAGTCTTGGTAATGCCTGCTACATAGATACCTGCGCCAGCATTAAGCGCAATCATATTTGCTGCTTTTTCACCAATGTCAGATTTATTTTTACCTAATGCATCTTTAATCAGCTTTAAGCTTGCTGCGGCATCTGCTACCACTAAACCATTTAAGGTTTGTGATTCAATCCCGACATCTTCTGGATTAAGCGTCCATTCGGTAATTTCGCCATCTTTAAGTTCAGCAATAGCGGTAGGAGCAGCAAGGCTAATTTCATCAAGTCCATCTCTTGAATGAACCACCATGACATGCTCAGCGCCAAGTTGCTTCATAACCTCGGCAATCGGACGGCAAAGTTCATCTGAAAATACCCCAATGACAAAGCGTTTTACGCCGGCCGGATTCGTAAGCGGGCCGAGTAAATTGAAAATGCTGCGAACACCAAGCTCACGACGTGGGCCTACAGCATATTTCATTGCTTTGTGGTGGTTTGGAGCAAATAAAAAGCCTACACCCATCTCACGAATGCAGCGCTCAGTTTGTTGCATGTCTAAATCAAGGTTAATACCGGCTTGTTCAAGTAGGTCAGATGAACCTGATTTACTTGAAACGCCTCGGTTACCATGCTTTGCAATGGTTGCACCAGCTGCTGCAATCACAAAGCTTGAAGCAGTAGAGACATTAAATAAGTTTTGTCCATCACCACCAGTACCGACAATATCAACTAAATATTTGATATCGCTAACATCAATTTTAATCGCGAATTCACGCATAACACGTGCGGCAGCAGTAATTTCGTCAATACTTTCACCTTTCATGCGAAGGCCCATCATTAAAGCACCAATTTGTGCTTCGGTTGCCTCACCTTGCATGATGCTGCGCATAATGTCTTCCATTTGCGGCTGAGTCAGGTGAATATTTTTTGTAATATGGTTAAGTGCTTGTTGAATGTTCATAAATATCACTTATGCATAAATATCTAAAAAGTTTTTAAAGATTTGATGGCCATGTTGACTCAAGATTGATTCAGGATGGAACTGCACGCCTTCAACAGGCAATGTCTTATGTTTAACACCCATGATTTCTTCCATTGAGCCATCTGCTTCATTGGTCCAGCACGTTACTTCAAGGCAATCAGGCAGAGTTTGCTGATCGATCACCAACGAATGATAACGAGTTGCCGAGAATGGGCTAGGGAGATTACTGAAAATACCTTTATTGCTGTGGTACATATCAGATAAACGTCCGTGCATCACTGTTTTGGCTCTTACAATGTTTCCGCCAAAAGCTTGCCCAATACTTTGATGCCCTAAACACACGCCAAGCAAAGGAATTTTTCCGGCAAAGTGGTTAATTGCCGGAATTGAAATACCTGCTTCACTTGGAGAGCATGGGCCAGGACCAATAACGAGATATTTAGGTTGCCATCGTTCAATATCCTCTAATGTGACTTGATCATTGCGAACAACTTTTACTTCCTGATCCAACTCGCCAAAGTACTGGACGATGTTGTAGGTAAAAGAGTCGTAATTGTCGATCATTAGAAGCATTTTAGATTTAACT
>NZ_JRVL01000210.1:0-10289 GCF_054823985.1 Acinetobacter sp. GN11
ATGCTCTTCAATAATAGGGCTATTAGCAATTACTAAAGGCACATTTGGGTAGATCTTAGAGGCTTGCTGGATCATAATCTTGGTTGCCACTGCTGAAGCAGCACCACAACTAAACCAGCAAACTATACGATGAACTTTCATGCTTTTTCTCCTTCAACTGGATAGAAAGACATCTTGCCGTTTTCATCGAAATGAACTGCAATGCTGATATCCTTATCATCGATAAGCGCTAGATCCATTCCTTTAAAAAGTATGGTTTTTAATTGTCTGGTTGCTTCGATCCAATATCTCGCTTGGTTGATCGCATCATCTAATGCATTGTGAGCTGTGCCTTTTTTTTCAAATTCAATCTGAGGCATAAATACACGGAAAGTTCTAAAGCACATTTCGTGATAAAATTTCCATGGTTTTTTCATTTGCAGTTTTTCAAGAATATTATTAGTCCATCGAATATCTGCGAGTGAGCCAGCGCTCCAAATCTCAGTACATTCATGCTTCATGAAAAGTCCAACAAGCATTCCCATCGCATAGCCAATATTGGTTGTTCCGCCAAAAGCAGCTTTATGAGCGTCCTCAGATTGTTCTTCCCACCATGCAATAGTGCTTTCAGAGATTGTGCAACCAAGGTCTAGGCATGATTGCTGATCAATCTTTTCGCTGATGCAGTCAACAATTCCCGTTTCATTAAATACAACTGCACCCATGCTTAAAATGACAGGGCATTCACCAACATCTAGAGTCTCAAAATCAAGCATTAATCTATTCATTATTTTTCTCCTTAAAACGGTAATTCAATAGCCCAGCTGATAAATGCATAGCCATCCGCATATAACAAATCACCTGTATTTGAGCAGTTAGGGCATTTAACTTTGCCTGACCATAAGTAGCCTTCGTTTTGGAGTTCTACTTGTATTTCCATATATTCCGAAAATTCGCATAGTGAACACGTCGTTGGAAATTTAATACTGAGGTTTTTTAAATTCTCATTTACTGGATGGCATTTAATGCACATGTCTTCTAATCGGTGGATATGACCGCAATGGCATTTGGTAATTGCTGCTGAGTGGGCGTTGTAGGTTATAAAAATTGCATACGTTCCGTGATTTTCATCACCGCCTTGCTGCTTGAAATAAAAACCATTTGAGATTGCTGATTTCTCAAATTCTTTGAGTGTTAACCCTTCAATATTGAGAGTTTTGCTAACAAAGTCTTCAATAGCTAATTCAACGTTATTCATTGTTTTTCATCCTGTTCAATAGCCAACATTGCTTCCTTGATCTTTTTATAATTCTCGGCAGAACAAGGACGGGTGAAGTTTTTAATTTGTGAAATAAACGATGGGGCACAATCTAACTTTTGAGTTAATAGAATGCCGCGTCCTGTACTCTGGCCTAGCCATCGAATTAATTCATTTACTTCGGCTTTTGTAGCTCGCTTATTACTTTTCTTTTCGGCCTTTTTAGCTTTATGGTTTTTGATGGATTTAGTCATCATTTCACGCAATTTTGATTGCGGGCTGATTGCCTGATTGTTGAAAGTCCAGTCATGACCACTTTCACCATGAGCGAGCATTTTGATTTCATTGCCTTGAGCTAACCAAGCTTCAACTTGATCGTTTAGGCTTTTTTTCAAAAACGAATTTAATGGGCAGATAAGCATTTAAAGGCCCTCCAAGCGACTGACAATGAAATAGGCAGCAAGTAAAACTGCTAGGATTATGAAACCTGATAAAAATTCTTTCATAGCATTGCTTCCCCAAAGCAGTACGTTATTGCAGATTCAAGGCTAGAAAAGCTTTGATCTGGTCGGCCTTCGATTTCGACGCACCAAAACATGCTTTCTAATTCAAGATAAATTTTGAATTTCCCTATAAAAATGTCGTCATCTACAAATTTAACTTTTGAAATTTCAGTAGAAATTCCTTTTTCATTCATTTCTAATTCGAACTTTAATTCGTCTAAAGTAATTTCAGTGTTTGAATGGTTTCTGAAGCACATATTTGCGGAATTAGGATTTGATAAATCAGCACCTTGTGCATCAAAGAAGTCATATAACAAACGACCATCTTCATAAGCGTAAAGATAAGGGCACGTATAGGGTTTTTGATCGCTTGAGTACCCAAGCTTGATAAATAATTCCCAAGCTTGAAGGAATTCAGCATGGTTATTTAATTGGATTTTAAAATTTCCTTTTTTAGGGGCATTAATCATCACTTATCTCCTTCATTCTTATTTTGGAATAGTGCTTGGTAAGCCATAGACTCGCTTACAGGGTTTAAGGTTGTTGTGCGATATTTCAGGCTTAGAAATGTGCCGGCAGAAAATGCTAGAAATAGGGCAATATTGAAAACAGCAACTTGGGATACTTTCATCGCGCTGCCCCTATGTATTGGTTACGGTAGGCAGTACGAACTTTTTTAAGAAGTTGATGCTTTTGACTTAAAGTGATGTCTTCACTTTCATAAGCAGCATCAATAAATGCTGTAGCTGTATTGCGAGCTTCTTCTAGCTGTTTGCCAGTGTGAGCGTCGCTAATGAGTTCAATAGCTGATTTGATTTGAGCAACCGAATCGGTATTGTTTTGGATGTTTTTTGGCATAAAGAAACCTCACAGGTGTTTGGATACCTGCGAGGTTACTTTTTAACTAGTCAGGTTGTCAATACCTGACAGGTTGCATTTTTACAATTTAATAGCTGCCCTTTATCTTTTGGCTAGGTGCGATATAAACTTTTATAGGTGAAATTTTGGTTATTTCATCAATATTTATACTTTCTCGCTCTCCAAAAATATCTTCTACTTCAACAAATCCGTCTTTATTAAATAATACTTCGCCGACGTAAACTTTTTTGTCTTTTGTAAAGAATAAGCAATCTTCGCCCTCAATAGGGTCTGCATTCTGCTCACAAATTAAAACCCATCCATTTTTAAAAGGTTTTCTTTGACCGTTGCCTATGACTAAAAAAGCCAATGGGTTTTTTAAATTTTCAGGATAATGAACAGAGTATGTTTCGGTTAAATTTGACGTGATTTCCAGATTCTCCCCCTTTCTTACTAATAGTCCGATAGATACTTTAATTATTCTATACTCATCTTTAAGAATATTTACAGGGGCTAACCCATTGTTTTGAGTATCGTCTTCGCTGGCTGCGACATTTAATGACGCTAACTCGCCAGAATCATTGAATAGATAATTTATGACGTTGTCATCTTGCAAGTGATCTAGCCAGCCTTCAGGGAGATTTAGGGCGGTAGTAATTCTGTTAGTCGTTTCTTGACCAAAGTTTTTTGGCTTTTTTTCACGTAGATATTGATTTAAAAGCCCGCGTTCCATGCCGATTAAGGAAGCTAAATTTTTACGTGAAATTCTTTTAGTAATTCTTAAGACATTAGAGCGTCTAATCTCAAAGATATTCAACATTTTTAAATCCTTGGCAATTTATATAAATATTTTCAACTAAAAAAACTTCAACTCAAACAACCTAGTAAGTTGTTTTTTTCTATAAAAAAGAACCTATAGCAACCTCATGGGTGTTTACAAAAGGCAACCTCACAGGTATCTTTTAGCAATGTTTAGAACCTGAGAATTTTAAAATGGCAAAAAATGAAACTGATTTTAGAAGTTTTGTGGATTCAATGAATTCTGAAGAGTTGCGTAAATATGCTGAGAAAGTAGGGACAACTGATAAATACATCATTAAAAAGCTCCGATTTCGGTATTCAATGCCAACTGTCAAATTAATTGAATCATTGGCATTAGCTAGCGAAGGAAAACTAAAAAAAGAAAATCTCTTGCTTTGGTTTGCTGGGTACACATTACCCGCATCGCTTGTTCAAAAACATGATTGAAATGGAGAATTTTAAACATGTATCTAACTTTAAGTGAACGTCGTGAACGTGCTGTGTTATCACTTGAGCAGGCTTTAAAAGCTGCTGTGTCAAATAGCAATGAATGCTTAATGGCTCAAATTGCAGAAAATAACGGATTCAATATCAATACTTTCCGTAACTCTATTAATCCGACAACCACAACCCATAAAGCAAATATTCACCACTTTGAAGCAATTCTTTCCGAGACCAAAGATGAGCGAATTATGGACAGTGTTTGCGCTATTCATGGAAATGCAGCTTGGTTTGAACTTCCTGAAAATACGGTGCTTGTTGATGCCAATTTCATGACAACCATCGGAATGCTTGCTCGTGAACAGGGTGACCTTTCTCAATCGGTCGCTCTGGCAATAGCAGATAAAGTAATTACTAACGATGAAGCTGCTGTAATTCAAAAAGACGTTTTAAATCTAATCCGTGTGGCAGTAAATCTGTATGCAATGGTTGAAGCATTTATGGAGAAAGACTAATGGCTCTAAGGTTTGATCAGGTTCGCGAAGCAGCCGAAGGTCGTTGGAAAGATTTAATTTTCCCAGCTTTTGCCATTCAGGTTCCAGCAAAGAAAAATCAACATGGTCCTTGTCCGATTTGTGGGGGCAAAGACCGTTTCAGATGTGACGACAAGCAAGGGAAGGGCACATGGATCTGCAACCAATGTAACGCGGGTGATGGTTTTGCGCTTATTGAAAAGTCTAGGAATATGGACTATTCAGCAGTACTTCAGGAAGTTGGAGCGGTTTTGGGGTTATCTGGTGACTCTAAAATAACTGAAGCCGATAAACAACGCTGGAAAGATAAAGCAGAAGCAGATCGCTTAAAGGCTGAACAAGAGGAGATTAAGGCTAACGAGACTGCTGCAAAGCGTGCTGAACGGGAATCGAAGTGGCGTAGTTTTGATCGTGATTGTCCTTATTTGGAACGTAAACAGGTCAAAAATTTTGGCTGTCGTATCAATGGAAACGGTCATTTGATTGTTCCACTTTTTGATATAAATGGGAAAATTTGGAACTTGCAAACAATTCATCCTGATGGCTTTAAACCATATTTGAATGGGGGCCGAATCAACCAATGTTTTTATATGTTAGGTCAAATTGTTGAACCTAAACAAATCGTTTGTATTGCCGAGGGTTACGCCACGGCTGCAAGCATTTATGAGGCGACAGGCTACACAACTATTGTTTCTTTCCAGTCAAGTAACGTGGACAAAGTAGGGATATCAATTCGCTCTAAGTATCCAGAAGTGCAAATTGTTTATTGTGCTGATGATGATAGTCACAGTAATCCTCCAGATGCAGGCTTAAAAGCTGCGAATAAAGCTGTGGCTGCCACAGGCGGGCTGGTGATTTTACCCGACTTTAGTACAGTTAACAGCAAAATGGGTCATGACGGTAATGAGGGGCAGCCGCAAGCATCATCTTCTTATCCATCCGATTTTAATGACTTACATGAGTTAGTGGGGCTAAGTGAAGTGCGCAGGCAGATCGAAGAGAAAATTAATTCTTCGGCCATTACTCCTGCTTCTCCCCGCACCCCTCCCGCTCAGGCAAGCCAAGATTTGGGGGCAATGTCCCAAAAAGGTGCAGAGGAGTGTGCTCAAGTTATTGATTATAAAGAAAATGATTTTCATCTTGAATTCGCACCGCCAATGAATGAGACGGCTAAAGAAAATGAGCCGTTATCTAAGGGCAAGGGAGAAATTATTGATTTTGAACGGCCCGAATTTTCATTAGAAAAGTGTCTAGGTCGATTTATGCTTGTTGAAGGTAAAACAGATATTTGGGATGACTACAAAAAGAAGGTTATCAAATCTTTAGCCTTTACAAAAATGGTTGGTAAATCAGTTGCCAATCGTTGGCAAGCACATCCCAAGAGAAAAATGATTGATGCTGATGCTTTAAAGAAGCAAATTGACGATCAAAATGCAAATGATGCAACAGATTTATTAAGTCGGTTTGTACACCTTGAGGGGACTTTAGAGTCTTGGGATACGGTTAACCGTGAGCGCATCAAGAATATTGCGATAAAAGAGGCGTATCCAAATCATTATGAGATTTGGGCTAAGTCACCTCATCGTAGAATGATTCGTCATGTTGATCTGGTTTTTGATCCGACTAATTCTACTAAAGAGCACCAGATAAATATTTTTACTGGTTTGGAGGTTAGGGCCATAGTTGATACTGATTTACCAGATCAACTTTTACCTCTCAAAGACGCATATGCAAAGTGTAAAAGCTTCATTCACTTACTTCGTCATTTATGTGGGGAGGAAAAAGAGGCCTATAACTGGTTATTACGTTGGCTAGCATACCCGTTGCAGCATAAGGGTGCAAAAATGGCTTCCTCTGTTTTAATGCACGGGAATATTCATGGTGCAGGTAAGTCTTTGTTTTTTGGTGGAGTAATGAGCAAAATTTATGGCTTATATCACGTCACACTAGATCAGCGTGATTTAGATAGCCAATACAGTGATTGGGCCAATAATGTTCTTTTTCTCTTATTTGAGGAAATATCAAACAATAAAACTAAGCATGGCATGATGGGTTTTATTAAGCATTTAATTACTGGAAGCACATTATCAATTCATCAAAAATTCTTGGCTTCAATGCGCCAAGCGAACCATATGAATTGTGTATTTCTGTCAAACCATACTCAACCGCTTCCGATCGAAGAAAATGATCGACGCTTTTTAGTACTATATCCTAAAAACAAAATGCCACCTGATTTACTGGCGCAAGTAGCCAAAGACTTGGATTCTAAAGAGGCAATTGAGTCATTTTATACTGCTCTTTTACAGATTGATTTAACAGGTTTTAGTGAACATACACAGCCACCAATGACAGAGGCAAAAAGGGATATTATTGAATATACAAAGGCGGGTTATGACACCTTTGTCACGCAGTGGATGTCAGGTGAAACTAGTTTTCCATATGTGAGCTGTACGTCCATGCAACTCTATGATGCTTATCAGAAGTGGTCTAAGCGGACAAATGAGCATGTCGTAAGCCAAAAGCGATTTATGGGTGAAGCAAAGAAATATGGTGTTGTTTCGTCTCCAGATCAAAAACACTGGCGTAAACCTAGAGGCGAAAGGGGGCAAACCAAGGTGATTATTGTAGGGGTTCCTCCAGAGGATGCGCCTTTACAGGATTGGTTGGGTGAGCAGATAGATAAATTTGACAAGGCATTCGATGGTGGTGATAATGTTCCAATGCCTCTATAAATATAAAAATCAAGGCCTTATGTGTACCATGTGTACCTTTATGTGTAGCATCTCAAACAATGGTACACGCCCGCAAGCCTTATATATCAATGCTTTTAAGCCTATGTGTACCATGTGTACCATTTGCGCGCGTGCGCGTATACGTAAATGTAATATCGGTAATGTTTTAGATTCTCTCAAGTCACTCCTTAAACCTCAGTTAAAAAAGCATTCTCACGTAAGAGAACTTTATATAAATGGTACACATGGTACACATTTAAGTGAAAGCTTTATATATAAAGGCTTTCCAGTGTTTACCTTTTCCAAAAATCATAAACAGATTGTACACATGGTACACACTGATAATAATAAGTGGTGATTTGAATGGAAAATTTAATACGGTTATTAAACCCTAAAACTGTTAATTATGAAGCAATTAGAGTTGATAATACTAAGCCATTGTATACAGCTCAGGATGTAATTTTAGCAATTAGCTATTCTCAATTGACCCGACTACAGGAGAATTTAATTCGATTGAAATGCTTAGGTGCAAATACTCCAGAAAATATTTTGGTATTTTCAGAGTTATTAGCATCAAAATTTGATCAGGAGTTTTGTGGGAAGGGGTTGCGAGTTGAATACCGCCTGCCAGTTGTTAAGACAGCTTTAATTGAGTTTTGCATGGTTTCTGGAGATTATCTGCCTTCAACACGTAACCGTGCAGTATTTTCAGGGTACTCACATATGACTGTTAAAAACATAATGAGTAAGCATATTGATGATAAGAAGGAGTTTTTTGACAATCAATATGAAATTGCTGAATCAAAAATTATGCATCAATTAAAAAAAGATACCTGATAGATTGCTTTTTTATTAAAAAGAACTTGACAGGTTTTACAGTTTTCATCTACATTTCACCATAATGAAGAATTGTAAGTTTTAAAGTTAATTCCTTGGAGGCCTAGGCCTCATTTCAAAGGGCTGTATGTTTCGGAAAGCATACAGCCCTCTTTTTTTGAGGATTATTTATGGGCCGAAAAGACCGAGATGAACACTGGAGACATCAAGAGGAGATGGCAGCCAAAGCCAATAAGGTTTTAGAGCGGGCAAGCAAGAAGGGCAGCAAAGAAAAGACTTGGCGTGGTGCCACAGCAGTATTTATTTCAAAGAATGAATTATGCAGTGATTGTTCCCGTCGCGGTTTTGTCTCTGTAGCGGATAAGGTGGCCCATATAACAGACCCGAAAACAGATCGGGTTTTATTTTGGGATCAAAGCAATTGGCAGCCACTGTGCCCATGCTGTTATGAACGCAAGATTGCTGATTGTCCCTTGGTTGTGCTGGAACCTATTTCGACCAAGGCTGATTTGTATTTAGTCGAGGATTGAAATGTCTGAAGAAGTGTTATTGCTGGGCGATCCAGTTGTATACCGCGATGACATCAATAACGGATTTGATGCGGTTGGTGTGGTGGTTCAAACAGGATCATGTTTTAAGGTGCTGTGGAATGGTGAACACCATCCACGCGTTCAAATCATCGGGCAGCTACGCCTTGCCGATCTGGATGAGGTTGAGGCAGGGCAAAGGTTTATCAAAGATAAAGAACATACATAACGTCCTATGGTAGCGAATAGGTAGTGTGTTGACAGCTCGGAAAGACGAGCAACCCATCTGACGAGCTTGTGAGATTCAAGCGAAACCATAAGGTCATGGGACAGCACGCCACAAGTCGAACTTAGATTCGAATGTGAGGACTGCCGAAGGGATGCGTGACGTACTTCGGACGGCATAGCACGATATTGGTCGAACGATTTTCTGTTGAATGAACCATAAAAGCCGCTAAGGGCAAACGTAACAGATGACAGCTCGGAAAGACGGCACAAAGCAATACCCAACAATACTGACTGAGCCAACCGATACTCTTTAGGGGTATCCCTTTCAGGATGCGGAGCAGTGGCTTTGTTTAAGCGTGAGCACAGCGGTGCGTTCAGGTGCTGAACTAAAAACACTGACAGCTCGGAAAGACGGCAATCTTATTTTTTTATACCAAGGTGAATGTATGCGATTACCTAAACTTGGTTCATCAAATCTGCCAACACTTAAAAGCAATCATGCAACCTTACCAAAACCTGAAAAGAATTATGGTAAAGGCCGTGGTGGTCGTTCATGGCGCAAAC
This sequence comes from Acinetobacter sp. GN11, assembly GCF_054823985.1. NCBI lineage: Bacteria > Pseudomonadati > Pseudomonadota > Gammaproteobacteria > Moraxellales > Moraxellaceae > Acinetobacter > Acinetobacter sp. GN11. The sequence continues at coordinate 9,262 of NZ_JRVL01000210.1, forward strand.
TTAAACAACAAGTGCATGAGCGTGATCAGTGGACTTGCTGCAACTGCCAATGTGTAACCATGGAGCTTGAATGTGACCACATCGTAAACACGGCTCAAGGTGGTACTGATGATCTGGATAACCTCCAGTCATTGTGCAAGCCATGCCATGACAAGAAATCATTAGCTGAAAGCAAGGCAGGTATGCGATGAATAAAATTAAAAATCAATTCCGACAGCTCTCAATTGAATTTCAATTAAGTGTTTTATCTATACACCATTTGCTTTGTTACGTGACTTACAGTTTTGATCAGATGTGTTATGTCGAGTCGGGCACAACTAAAGATCATGAGTTTGCTGCGGTTGTCGTCAATGCTGCATGGGATGCTTGGCTTGTCCAGCATCGTAAGCTTGAGTCTAAAGACAAGCTGCTAATCCAGCAGGGCCAAGCATACAACGAGCAAAGCCAAAAGGTTAAAGACTTGGAATACAAATTGGGATTGGATTTTAAGTTGGTTAATCCTGATGCTGTTTTAGTTTTAGCAAAGGTTGATTTCCGTAAGTTCTACAGTCATGAGCAGATGCGAAACGAGTTAGACCATCTATCTAAAGCTTTTAAGAAAGCAGGAAAGCAAGTCATTGTGTTTGATTCTGGTTATTCGTTGGAAGTGTTGAGTGACGAGCAGTTGAATGATATTGGTTTAAAGCGAACAACCGTGGAACATTTAGAAATTAATAAAAATGCACCTTAGTGGTGCATTTTTTACATGACGGGGGGTATCCAAAAATTATTTTTTGGGTCTTAGCGGACACCGCCCCCCTTTCTCATTTGTAAAAAATTTTCCTATTTTCAAAGAAGTAAATAAACTTTTTTAGAAAATAGATAAATTTCGATAAACCTTGCCAGAATTTTGCACTTAGGAGGTAAAAATGGCTTTAACTAAAAGAAAGAAAGCGTTTGCCCATGCAAGATTGCAGGGGAATAAAAAAGAACCCGCTGCTGTTTTGGCTGGCTATTCAGAACGCTCGGCAGCTGCTAAAGGCTGTCAA
>NZ_JRVL01000211.1:0-4577 GCF_054823985.1 Acinetobacter sp. GN11
TGAACCAGTGCTTCGAAACAGCTTTAGTTGAAACTCAAACAGGTGGAACACATGGTGGTGGGGCAGCCGTTACAGCTTTGGGCCAGAATGTCTTACAGCATTACCGCCAAATGGAAATCAATGCTCGACAAGCCTTAGAACATGATTATCAAATTATGAGTAGCTATTTAAAGAAATAAGATGAGAAATATTTTATAAATCAAAGAATTTAAGTGCGAATCAGTTTTGCTTAACTATAGGTTTTTAATTGCTCAGCAAAAATATCTATCTTTATAAATAATTTCTACTTTTCATCGTCTATGCTTATCGCTATATTCTTGAGTATATATCGCTGCAAAAAACGACAAAAAGGTAAATATAATGGTAAGTGATACGAAGATAAAAAAGTTGGCTTTAGCTTGTTCAATGCTCAGCATAGGATTGGTCTTTAATGTTCCAGCCAAAGCTGAATCGGTTACCGTTTATGCAGCAGCGAGCTTAACCAATGCGATTAACGATTTAGAAAAAATTTATGAAAAACAAAATAAAGTAGAAGTTAAAACTTCATATGCAGGTTCATCGACCTTAGCTAAACAAATTGAAGCTGGGGCACCAGCCGATGTATTTATCTCTGCTGATACACAGTGGATGGATTATCTACAAAACAAAAAATTAGTTGCAGCAAATGACCGTATAAATTTATTAGGCAACCGTCTGGTTCTAATTACTCCTAAAGGTCAGTCACTAAAAGTAAAACTAGATAAAACGATCGATCCCAATAAAGTATTTACAGGCAAGATTTGTACAGGGGATACCAAAAGTGTGCCTGTAGGCAAATATGCTAAACAAGCTTTTACTAACCTAGGTTGGTGGAGCCGTATTGAGCCAAAGTTAGTTGAAACAGAAGATGTTCGAACTGCATTAAATTTTGTTGCACGTGGTGAATGTCAGGTTGGAATTGTTTATGCAACCGATGCAGCCATTAGTAAAGATGTAACAGTAGTTGGTGTATTTCCGGAAAATACGCATTCACCAATTATTTATCCTGTAGGGATAATTAAAAAGAATCCGAGCTCAACAAAGTTATATCAATTTTTACAAAGCAACCAAGCCAAAGCTGTCTTTAAAAAGTATGGCTTTAGCGTGTTGGCTCCAGCAAAACCATGATGTTCTCTTTAACCCCAGAAGAGCTCAGCGTGCTACAACTTTCTTGTAAGGTAGCGGCAAGTTGTCTTGTGGTCAGCATTATTCCTGCAATTTGTGTGGGATGGTTTTTGGCACGTAAAGAGTTTTGGGGTAAGTCATTTATTGAAACATTGGTGTTTTTACCTTTAGTGCTACCACCAGTTGTTCCTGGTTATTTGTTATTACAGGTATTTGGTAGCCGAGGCATTATTGGACAATATTTGGCACCGCTCGGAATTGATTTTGCATTTAACTGGAAAGGCGCCGTTCTTGCATCAGCAGTGATGGGTTTTCCGCTATTGGTTCAATCTATTCGTCTAGCGATTGAACTAGTCGATCAGCGTTTAGAAATGGCAGCAAAGACATTAGGTGCTTCATCTTTAGGGGCATTTCTTCATGTCACGATGCCTCTTGCCAGCAGTGGTATTTTAATTGGCGCTATTTTATGTTTTTGCCGTAGTTTAGGAGAGTTTGGGGCCACCATTACTTTTGTGGGTAATATTTCAAATGAAACACGGACTTTGCCTCTAGCCATGTATAGCTTAATGCAACAACCCGACACAGAAGCAGCTATTCAAAGGCTTATTGTTTTATCGTTAAGTGTGGCTTTTTTAGCGCTGTGGTTTGCACAGTGGTTTCATCGTTATCAAAAAAAGCGTTTGGGGCGGTAAGGTTATGTTGATTGATTGCCGTTTTCAGCTACACATGGGTCAATTTCATATTGAACCTAGTTTCCAATCAGATGCTTCAGTTATTGGATTATTTGGTGCCTCTGGGTCAGGTAAAACATCGATTTTACATGCCATTGCAGGACTGAACACTCCGCGTAGTGGGCTCATTAAAATACAGGATCAAACATGGTTTGATTCAGATCAAAACATTAACTTGAGTACCCAAAAGCGGCATGTTGGATTGGTTTTTCAAGATGCTCAGCTTTTTCCGCATAAAACGGTAAAGCAAAACTTATTATTTGGTATTAAGCATCTTTCCCAACAAGAACGTCACTTCGAAGCAGATTACATTATTGAATTATTAAAGTTAGGGCACTTATTACAACGTATGCCCATTAAACTCTCAGGTGGTGAAAAACAGCGCGTAGCACTAGGGAGAGCCTTGTTATATTCACCTAAGCTGTTACTGCTTGATGAGCCGTTATCAGCACTAGATGCGAATCATAAAGCTGAAATTATTCCTTTTTTTCAGAAGGTAAAAGAGGAAATAAAAATTCCGATGATTTATGTAAGTCATGATATTCAAGAAATTAAACAACTGACCGAAACAATGTGGGTTTTATAATTTTTCATATTTCACACATTATTTCAGTCTAGTTAGTTCATGGTTGTTAGCTAGCCCATAAACTGCCCATTGGAGCAGATTTTCGGCGATCTTGGGCTTGTTGATAAAAACGCCAGAAAGCGAATGCAAAAATGACAGCCAAGAAATCAACTACTAAGATTTCTCCGCCATGTACCCATAAGCCACTTTGAGGAATGAAGTAGGCTAAAAGGGATGTAAGCGGAATCGCAAATAACACTAAAACCAAGGTTAACAGCAGTTGCGGTAAAGCTTTTGCATAGCCAATCACAAAGGTATAAATCAAACTCAGTAGGAAAATCGCATAATAACCATACATAAAGAGGTGATTCATGCTTTCAATGTTGAGCGCTGCGAAAAGCCAGCGACTAGCCAACATTGTGCCTACGACAGCTAAAACACACCCTAAACATGTACCTATAGTTAAATTCGCAAGGAACACTACATCTTTACGTTGAACAGGAACAGGATCTTCAGCGCGCTTTTGTTTACGTGCACGAGTTTCAACCCAAAGAATATTGCCCGTATAAAATAAGAAAGCACCACCGACACCTAACACAAAATAAATCCAACGTACGCCTGTACCACCAAAACTTCCAAAATGTAGGCTAAACATGGCGTTGATTAACTTATTCCCGGCATCAGTCTGTGTGTTAATGCCTTTATGGTTAAAGTGCTCAACTGCATATGGATTCATACGCATAAAGTCTTGATTCGCACCGCGCAACATTTGATCTGAACTATAGAGGGCAATACGTGCATTGGCTTTTTCAGGTTTGTTTAGGCCACTGAACTGGATATAGTCGACTGAATATTCAGGTGCTACTTTTTTAGCTTGAGCTAATATTTGCTGCACATCAATCTGTGTTTGTTTCGGTTGAATCAGCGCTGGGGGAGAACGCTGAAAAACTGGTTGTCCTTTGAGGGCAAGCTGTCCAATCGCATCATAAAAAAAGTCATGAAAAGCAAAGACAATAACGCTAATACTAATAATGATGTGGAACGGTAAGCTGGTAATTCCAATTACATTATGTGCATCTAGCCAAAATCGCTTTTTATTTTTACCAGGGCGAATAACAAAGTAATCCTTTACCAAGGTCGGTAAAAGAATAATGACGCCTGAAAGCAGGGCAAGAAAATATAAAATTGAAACCACGCCCATCACATAGAGACCCAATCCATGATGGCCAGCCATGCCAGGTATTCCTGCTGTTTCATGCAACTGTTCGATTAACCAGCCAGCTTTAGATAGGTTTTCTTGGGCAACGATTAACTGACCTTTATCATCTAAGCTTGCCATCCACGTAGACTGAGCAGCATTAAAGCCATCGCCACGTTCATGCTCACTCCACGTAATAGGTGCATAGTGAAATTCATTGGACGATAAATTGAGTGTGAAGTTCTTTTGCGCAGCAGGATAGGCTGTTTGTACTTTTTGAATAAGCTCATTATATTGATCAGGTGAGACTTTCGGTAAAACTTGCTGTGTTGGCGTAGCCCACTTACTAATGTGATGCTGAAACATGCTGAGCCCACCAGCAAAAAAACAGATAAAAAGCAAAATCCCAGCGCATACACCCACCCAAGTATGCATACTTTTTGCTAATTTCATGATGTCTGAACGTACTTTCATGTTTAACCCCATAAGACAAAAATACAGCTATACGCTAGGGCATTAGCAATGAATAAATAGATAAGCGCTTTTCGTCCAGTCGAAAAAAAATAACTGCCAAACATAATAGGCATCCAAAACCAAGGAACACTCCACATACCCACTTGCACCAATAAATCCATGGCAACATAAGGTTGGCCCAATAAAACAATTAAATTACCAATAGCGATAGAAAGACTTAGACCAAAAACACCACCAGCAAAAGTTTTACTCCACCAGTCTGGCTGGATCGGAGACTGAATTTTAGCTTTCATGAAATCAGTTTCCGTTTAAAAAGCGCCATAAAAGGAAGAAACGACCACGCAAAAATGATGAGCATGAACCAACAAAAAGCGGCCACAACTTTTGGTAAGCTTGCAAAGAGCGCAATAAATCCAATGCCTAATAGCACTAGACCCAAATACTTAAAGAAAGTAGGAAGATGTTG
>NZ_JRVL01000212.1:0-14090 GCF_054823985.1 Acinetobacter sp. GN11
TAATAGCTGATTGAGATCAGTTGTTCAGTAGGCTGTATTGAACCTTCTATAAATTCACACATCCCGTGTTCATCACAAGATAAATTCAATTGTTTATAGCTGATTGCAAAAAAATCGGAATATTTTTTGACTACAAATGGGCTCATGTCAGATGTTAAAGGCTCTTCGTACTTAAACAATTTAATGACTTTGCGATCATTCATTCCTAACAAATAAGTTTCGTTATTTAATTCAATGTGAATTACACCAGTGTGTTCAGCCACAATTGGAATCAAATAAGACTTATTTGCCAACAGAAGATCTAGAGCATAACTCTCAAACTTTGAGTTAATGAGGTTGAATACCAAGATTGAACCAAAGCTATTTTGTAACCCTTCTGTATAACTCGCCTCTTGCTGGGTTTGCTGTACCTTAATACCTAGTTTTTGAAAGTCTAAATCAGTTGCCTGCTTTGCTTTCATGAGACTACGAGTAATAGCCTGTTTAAGTGGGTTATCAAAATAACGCTCATCAAGCTGAAAATCATTTTGGCGTAATATTTTTAACAACATGTCGTCATGATGCGAAAGAACATGTGCAAGTACATTACGGAAATAAAATTTACTTTGCTTTTTGACCTTGCGAACTTGTTGATAAAAATAAATTTCATCAAAGTCATGTTCAATAAAATCATGCAATAAACTTGAACTTGCCAGTACAGACAATGCTTCATGACCAGTAAATGGCAAATGAATCGTATGCAAGCTTGGCAACAACGCTTTTATTTTTAGGTAATGTTCGCGGTCAGTCGCAAAATAAGGGTCATAAACAATGACGTATTCACGTGCTGCGTCCACATCTTGTGGCTGGATCTGCATCTCTTTATTTGACACAGCATCGAAAAACTCAGCATAGCGTCGATCTTCAACTTGATCAGGATCAATTGAATATTGAGGTACAAATGCAATCACACGGTTCATATTCAATAAATTAGAATATTTGATTGCTGCATAGCCGCCCATCGAACCGCCATAACCCACAATATTTTTAAAACCCTGAAGAACAGGCGAAATTGTTTTCGCCAGCTCAATCATGCTCGCTTGAGGAAACCATGATTTTTGTTTTGGCATTATTCCAATAACATTGTATTGGTATTTAATTAGGGACTTTTCAGCATTGATAGATAAGCCACTCGCTCGGGTAATCAAATCGCCAAAAGAGAGAACCAATGTATTAGAATCGCCTGGTAAAAAAATGGCTCTAATGTGTTCGTCTTCAAAAATAATTTGCTTATCCATGCTCACACCGAAAGAAAATTTACTCCCACATACAACGTCAAAAATGAAACAAAATAGGTGTTTTGCCAATTTATGATTGCGGAGTATCTTATTTTATAGATGCCAGTCAGATTAAAAAGCGCAAAATATGACACAATCCTTACATCCTGCCGCTCAAAAAGGCTTCAGCTCAGCTGCTGAACTTTATCAGCAAGTTAGACCTAATTATCCCGAAGAAATAGTAAGTTGGCTGCAAAACTGCCTACAAATACAGGAAAACTCTACTGTTATCGATCTTGGATCAGGTACTGGCAAATTCTTACCCTACTTAAAACAAACACATGCAGATGTTATTGCAGTTGAGCCAATTGGCGAGATGTTACAGCAGCTTCAACACGTTTATCCGAATATCAAAACATTACAGGCTTTTAGCCATTCAATTCCTGTAGCGGACCATAAAATTGATGCCATTATTTGTGCGCAATCTTTCCACTGGTTTGACAACATAGACACCCTAACAGAAATGTATCGGATATTAAAACCAGAAGGGCATTTAGGGCTCGTTTGGAATCAAAGCGATGAACGTACAGATTGGGTCAAAGCTTTAGCTGATTTTCTGCTTCCACTAGAAGGAGACACGCCTCGTTACCATAGTGAAAAGTGGAAACGTGTGTTTGAACAGCAAGATTTATTTCTGTTTGATAGCCTACAAACGTTTACACAGTCACAACGTGGCTCTGTCGAACAAGTGGTGAGTAAACGTTTACTCTCAACAAGTTTTATTGCTGCAATGACCGAAAAAGATCAACTACAACTCAAAGCACAGTTTGAAAAAATTGTTTATGATTTTACCGGACTGGGTCCTCAAGATCAGATTGATTTTCCATATGTCACATATGCATATCACTTTCAGAAAAGTACGTTACCCGTTAAATAATTAGTGAATAGGTTTGGTTGAAAGTTATGAACAAGAAAACACCTCAGGTCATATTAATGTCTTTGCTTTGCTCTAGCCTATTACTTACTGCTTGTAAAAAAGCGGATGAGCCTGCAAAGACTGAGCAAAACTCAGCAACATCATCTACCGATCAGGTTTTAGAAAAACTAAATGAAAGACCTGTTAAGACTTTTCCAGCGACTGCTGATGATGCACACGATATTGCGCTCTTAGAGGACTATGACCGCCGCTTTACAGAAATGAGCGACGAGATGGAAAATGAGTTAGCAAAAATGCATGAAGCAGGAACACTAACAACAGAGTTTGAGCAACAGCGTACGCTTGATAATGTGCGCTCTGCACTTACCATGTTAAAAGATCTAGATTTAAAAACTGAACAAGGCCGTTATGTACAAGGCCTACTGTATCAATATTGGGAAAATCAAGAAAAACACTATAGCGATAAGCACGCGACTAAAGATGAGCAGATCAATGATCTTGCTGACTATTTACAAGCACAGAACCAATTAAAATATTGGAAAGCATCGCAACAGAAATAAAAACGATATTGCTTACTAAAAAGCCTTCATATTTATGAAGGCTTTTTTAAATTAAATATTTTGCTTTTCAACCCAATGAATAGATTGCACACGGAATAGTTCACAAGCACCATCGCCGGTATCAGTTGGCGTAAGTGAAGATTTCCAGACTAAGTCTTTGTCTTTAATCTCAACAAGATCACCTTTTAAATAGACCAGATCACCACGTTTAACTTGTTTAATCTGCTGAGCAATTTCAGGGTTTGCAGGAATAATGTGCATGTTAGACACCATCTGCATGGCTTGCTCTGCTGGAACAGGTAATTTAGGAATTTTCCAGTTTAAATAACGGTCATACTGTTTTACTGAAATATGGCGTGCAATTTCAGGCTGTGCAAACAGTCCCCAACTTACCGCATAGTCAATAGGTGAAAACTTAGCTTGCTCATCACTGTGATATATTTTTGAACCTAGTATTCTGAAATTCCCCTGAAAAGGTTGCAATACAGAAATTGACTGGTCTTTTTCAACGGGGCTCAAACCTTTGGCAATATTATATTCACTTGAGGTCGATGCAAATGCTGAACTCATGCTAATAGCAGCTAATAAGCCCATCATTAAACGTTGTTTTTTCATCGCTTTACACCTCGAATATTGCTAGATCAAATTAAAAAGATCTTCAATTTATAGTAGCCTTAAGTGATGAAAAAAATATCGGAATTTAGTAACAATACAGCTTAATTTCGTCTATTTTTGTGCATTCAAATTTTCTATTTAATCGTCCAATTGAATTCTTAAAGTTTCAAAACGAACGTTTCCTTGCTGTACAGCTTGCGCAATGGCCTGCTGGCCTTTAGTGAGTCTTGCACCGCCACTTTTTACATCAAGTAAAATAATATTGATGTCTTCTGCCGTACCGTCACCATCCCGAAAATCGGTGTATCCATCAAAAATAATATAATCTACTGGATCCCCCATGAATTTTGCATCGCTGGGTAGATACTGAAATTCTGGCAAAATAGGAGCAAATTGTTCTGCCATTTTTCCTTTCAACACTGCACGGCTTGTATTTACACTTCTCTTTTGTGCTTGAGTGAGAGCTTGCTGATGCTCGAGTTCAAGTTCAGCAATATATTGTTCATATTCAGCCTTAATTCGGCCATTTCGGGTGTTTGATAAAATAAGAGTAGTGATAATGATGCCAATTCCAGCACCAATAAGCATGGCAAGCCATACAGACATAAATTTTCCTTAAAAAAACGCGAATCAAGATTACAGATCTAATCATATCTAAAATAACGAAACAGCTTAAACTTTTGTCAAATGTGGTCATCTCCTTCACATAAAAAGATGCTAAGGTATAAAACATAAACAAATGTGCTGCTGAAAATAATTGGATTTATGAAAACGATACTTATAGCAAATCAAAAGGGCGGATGCGGAAAAACCATGACGGCCATTACGTTGGCAACAGCATTGGCACAAAAAGGATATAAAGTAGCATTAGCAGATTCAGACAATCAAAAATCGGCTTTACAGTGGTTAAAACAGCGCCCCGACACGGTCGCAAGGATTCAAAGCCTCGACTGGCGTCATGAAAAATCAATTGGTGATGCACCTAAAAATCTGGATTATTTAATTATTGATGCACCTGGTGCACTTTCAGGTGAACATGCTGAGCAACTCATTAGTGAAGCTCATGCCATTATTACTCCACTTCAGCCTTCATTTTTCGATATAGAGAGTACTCGTCGCTTTTTGAAGCATTTACAAGATATTAAGCGTATTCGTAAAGGCAAAGTACAGATTTTACTTCTCGCCAATCGTGTAAAACCGAATAGTGCAAGCTCAAAAGATATTCAACAGTTTTTTGAAAAAATTGAACAGGAACCTGTTGCGTGGATTGCTGAACGTACTGCTTATGGTAGCTTAGCGATGCAAGGTTTAAGCATTTTTGATAAGCCTCAAAAAAACTTTCTTACGATCCAAAACCAATGGCAACCTGTTCTAAACAAGTTAGTTGAAGATAAAGCTGAGTGGTTTTAAATAACTTTTAGTCTCTAAAAAGAGATGTATAAGGTTCTTTACATTACGGCCTTAAAATTTGCCTCAGGTTATTTTTCAGTTAATATGACTTTATTCTATGTAGAAAATTAGAGAAATATTGTTCGTGCATCCATACGCTCCTAATTTACAGCGCGTTTTATTGTTTGGGCTGTTTTTTATTTTGATTTTTTTAGGATTTAATATCCTGAAATACTTTATTGTTCCTGTACTTTGGGCTGCCATCATTGCTTATATGACTTGGCCTATTTATTTAAGAATTCAACGTTTTTTTGGAGAAACCCGTAATACGTTAAATGCAACGCTAATGATTAGTCTGGTCGTTTTGGTTGTTGGCGTCCCTTTTACATGTGCTATTTTTATTTTGCAGCATGAAGGCCGCAACTTATATTTTGATTTACAACGTCAGGTTTTTTCAGGTCATTTAAGTGTTCCTGATTTTATTCGCGAGCTTCCTTTTGTTGGAAAGGAAATTTCTCGTACACTCAATGAGTTAAATAACGATCCTAATAGCACCATTCAGAATATTGCAGCTTGGGTTCAAAGCCATTTAAGTTATGGCCGAATGCTGCTCGGTGAAATTAGTAAAAATGTTGTCAAATTTGGCTTTGCCGTATTTACTCTCTTTTTCTTTTATCGTGATGGTCAAATGATTTTATCTCAGGTGAGTAAAGCCTTAGAAATGGTCATCGGTCCTCGTATTCACCACTATCTAGATACCATTTCTGAAACGACTCGAGCCGTAGTCTATGGCGTGGGTTTAACTGCAATTGCTCAAGCTGTTTTAGCTGGATTAAGTTATTTCGTAGCAGGTGTCCCAAACCCAATGGTACTTACCATTGCTACTTTCTTATTGGCTTTAATTCCATTTGGTACACCAATTTCCTATTTAGGTGTCGGTCTATGGTTGTTCTCTCAAGGACAAACAATGGAAGCAATTGGTGTAGTGGTTTGGGGTGTAGTGATTGTTAGTAGCTCAGATAATGTGATTCGACCACTTGTAATTTCTGGTGCCACAAAAATTCCATTCTTATTAATTATGTTTGGTGTGTTAGGTGGTATTGCGAGCTTCGGATTGGTAGGTTTATTTATTGGCCCTGTAATTCTGGCTATTTTACTGGCAATTTGGCGTGAATGGTTACATGAAACCATTGAGCCTGAACCGATGCCTAAAACGACTATGATTTATGATTCTGAAAGTGAATCTTCCAGCGATAAAGAGTGACATATTTATTTAATTTAAAAATGTTTCTAGATACAAAGTGACTATTTAAATTAACTTGTAGGCTAGACCTGCGTTTGTTTGAATCTAACAATCATATATATTTATAAGGACATCCGATCATGCAGATGTTTAATAAAATTGGCGCAGTCTGTGCGCTTACAGCTTTTTTTACGGTTGGCTGTAGTTCAGTCACAAAAACTGTATCAGATACAGCTCAAGCATTAACGACAATGCATACGAAAAAAGTAGTCGATGTAAATGAAGTGACTGCCGCTGGTGTTGGTAAAAAATTAGGTACGATTAGCTTTCAAGATAGCGACAAAGGTTTAATTATTACCCCTGCTCTAGCTGACCTACCAAGTGGTACACGCGGCTTCCATATTCATGAAAATGCCTCTTGTGAACCAGCTGTAAAAGATGGAAAAGCTGGTGCTGCTTTAGCTGCTGGTAGTCACTACAACCCGAATCAAGCTCCTCATCACGGTACGCCAACCACTGGCCACTTAGGTGATTTACCTGCTTTAGTGGTCGACAACACAGGTGTTGCAACAACTGCTGTGATCGCACCTCGATTGAAACTTGCTGATCTTCAAGGTCGAGCTATTATGATTCATGCGGGTGGCGACAACTACTCAGACTCACCTCTGCCTCTCGGCGGTGGCGGAGCTCGAATTGCATGTGGTGTGATTAAATAATTTATGTCTTTTTCAAATTGTGGGTATCTAAAAAGATATCCACAATTTTGTTAATTTATTGATCGTTACAACTTGGTTTAAGCCTAATAAAATCTTAAAAAATGACTGACTTTTGTAGATAAAAAGAATAATATTTTTGAAGTAATAAAAATTTAAAGTTACATACTGCTTTCTCATATTTTCTCTAATTTAGAACAAAAGCCGTGAACTATCTGACCCAAATATTTAATAGTTTTAAGACAAACTCCATTTTAATTTATTGCCTGCAAATTTTGATTGTACTCACAGGCACAACTTTGGGTTTACTTTGGCTAGGACATAACGAGCTCATCGTTCCTGTGACTTTAGGAGCGATTGCAGCAGCGTTAACCGACTTTGATGATCGCTTAAGTATTCGATTACGTAACTTGGTTTATGTCTGCCTCCTCTTTTTTACAGTCAGCAGTATTCTTGGCTTTTTAGCTCCCTACAAAATTTTCTTTATTCTATATCTTTCTCTTTCTAGTGCTTTTTTCATTTTATTAGGCGCTTTAGGGCAACGTTATGCCACAATTTCGTTTGGCACTATTTTGCTTTCCATTTATAGCATGTTCGGTTTAGGAGAATATACGCACTGGTATCAACAGCCTACCTATTTTGTTTATGGCGCTTTGTGGTATGGCTTCACTTCTATTGTGTTTTTTATTATTAAACCAACACTTCCCTTACAAGATAAGCTCTCACAAATTTTTAAAGAAATTTCTGTTCTACTACAAGCAAAAGCACGCTTATTTGATCCCGACAATAAAGAAAATGTAGAACAACTTTTATATGAACTGTCCTTACAAAATACGCAAGTTGCTCAAAGTCTCAATCAAATACGTAGCTCCCTGCTCACTCGACTCAAGGCTTCGCGCGTCAGTAATAAAAGTATTTATTGGCTAAACCTATATTTTTTTGCGCGGGACATTCACGAGCAAGCAACCTCTAATTATTTACATTACGAACATATTCAACAGAACTTCAGCCGTAGTGATCTTATTTTCCGTTTCCAAAAAAACCTGCGCCTACAAGCACAAGCATGCCAAGATCTAGCTCAGTGTATTTTGCATAATCGGCCATCTCAACCATCGCAAGAAAGTCGGACGGTATTGAACCATTTGGAAAGTTCTTTAAAGGACTGGATACAGCAGCATCCACAAAACTTTGAAGTGAAAAATTTAAGACTTATTTTTGATAATTTAAAAGGAATGCATGAACAGTTTGAACAACTACAATATGCACAGCCTTTCCCTGAAAATAATACCCAAACAAGACAAGAACACTTAAATTTACTTGATGATGATATTCAAGGGTTTTCAGATCTGATCTTAAAACTCCGGCAACAGCTTACACCACAGTCGGCATTGTTTAGACATGCCATACGAATTGCAGTCGTTTTCGCTGCAGGTTATGCGATTTCATTATTACCATTTGCTCAGCATGGCTATTGGATTTTACTGACGAGTTTATTTGTCTGCCAAATCACTTATTTTGCGACTAAAAGCCGTCTTAAACTAAGAACCATTGGCACCTTACTCGGTGTTTTATTAGGAATACCTATTCTATATTTTGTACCGAGTATTGAAGGTCAGCTCATCATTACGATTATTTGCGGAGTCTGTTTTTTCTATTTACGACAAAAGAAATATGCATTGGCTACACTTATGGCCACCCTCATGGTGCTGTTAATTTTCAACCTAAAAGGCGCAGGCTACAGCATTATTTTACCTCGCCTGATAGATACGCTGTTAGGCTGTTTTATTGCATGGCTCGCTGTAAGTTTTATATGGCCTGATTGGAATTTTCGCAATATTCCCAACAATATTAAGAAAAGCAGCAAAGCAACATTAGATTATTTCAATGTGATTGTTGAGCAATATCAATATGGTAAAAATCAGGATATAGAGTACCGCCGAATTCGTCGTGCTGCTCATAATGCTCAAATCGAGCTGTCGAACATGATCTCGAGTTTAAGTGCTGAACCAAATCCAAATCCTCAACTCATTCATTACGCTTTTCGCTATTTAGTTTATAGCCACAGCCAGTTGAGCTATGTGGCAGCGTTAGGTAGCCAACGGCAGAAAATTGAGGATCAACAGGTATTACAGCTCTTACTGGATTGTCAGCACATTCTTAATCAGAGTTTATTTGAACAAGCTTCTGTTGACTTTAATTTTCTTGAGCGAACTTTAAAACAAATTCAAAATCTAACAACTCATGAGCACTTTTCGGAAAGCTATACTCTAGTCTTAAAACAAATGAGTTTACTATTAGAAACCCTACCTGAACTCTTAACTTTAAAAGGTAAGCTTTTAGAACAAGAGATTAAATAGCTATAACACTTTATTGAGGATAAAAAATGGACTTTCCAAAGATATATAAATTTCTATCTGCCACTTTTTTATTGCTGAGTAGCACATCATATGCATTTGAAATAAATGATTTAAAAAAGATTATAGAGTGTCAATCAGATCAAGAAACTTATACCAGTTTTGCTTCTGAATATGATGAAAATTTATCAGCGCTTGGCTTTAAAAGAATTGAAGATTCAGACCAACCTTTCATTTATTTATATAAAACTAATCACCCCATTGAACTGTTTGGTTTAAAGACAAACGAAATTGCCCTAGCAGGCCAAGGTATAACTGCCGTTTTTCGTAATGTAAATATTCAACAACTTTCAAAGAAATTTAATATTCCTCAGCATCCAGACTTTAAAACATTACCTTTTTTTAGAGGTGTTCGCACTGTCAAGACAGAACCTGCAACAGCAGATTCTTTTACTGTTTATCATAATCTCAACTTATCAGAAATGACCGGAAAAAGTCCGATGACATTATTAGGTTGTACTTATGAAACAGACCACGAGGAAATGGAAAAAATGTTAAAAGAATAGCTAAAAAAACCGGAATATCGATTCCGGTTTTTTTAATTTAATTATTTCCTTCGAGCTTTCTTTCTTGCATTTCCTGCTTTAAAGCACTTCGTGGTTGACTAAACCAAAGAGCAATAAAGGTAAATGCAGATAATACAAAGGCCCATAAATGAAATTGAGTATAGAGATAACGCACCAACTCAATCATTACAAAGAAGCTCATCATCAATAGCATCGAGACTGCAGCCGCTACCGTTCCTTTTGATACTTCAGATGACATGAGTGCAAAGCGATATAAGACTGAAAAGCTAATTCCCTCACCAAAACAGATGAGCGTCATGCCTGTAAGCAAACAAGGAATTAAATAGGTTTGCCAAACTACACCCAATATTAAAATAAGTGTTCCAATCAGCATAATCGGTAAACCAATCAGAATGGTCTTACCTAAAGCTAGACGGTCAATAATTTTAATTAAAACAATATTCCCGAGAATGAGACCAAGAAATACTGGAAATTGAGCCAAACCATATTGCACACTGGTGAGCTTTAATTCATCTACCAAAATGATTGGAGATAAAGCAATCCAAAGCATTAAAGGCATGCCCACCAACGGTAAAGCAAGACTTAAGCCTAAAAAACGGCGGTTAGTGAACACCTTTTTAAAATCATCAAAGAGATAACTAAAAGGTTGTCGAGTTACACTGGCCTGCTGACTTGGCATCTGTTTTTTCAAACCGACCCAACTGAGTAATGCCAATACAGCAATGGCGACAAAGCCCCAATGCCAAGACACATAATCAATTAAAAAGGCTCCAAGTACTGGCCCCAACAAAGGTGCAAGCAACGAGATATTTGCCATGAGTGCCATAACTTTAATTGCATCACGCTCAGCAAAACTCTCTTGAATAGCGGCATAACCGACTGCGGAGATTACGGTTAAGCCAATTCCCTGCAAAAATCTTAATGCCAAAAACTGTTCTATTTGCCGTGTTAGTAAAATTAAGAAGCAGCATAGAGCAAAAAACAAAACCCCTGCTAGCAGTACTTTTTTACGTCCGAGACGATCTGACAACGGCCCAAGTAACCATGCAACCGTGGCACCACCTAATAAATAAAATGACATTGAAGACGGTGCCCAAGTTGCGCTTACACCAAAATCTTGAGTAATTGCCAACATTGCTGGCTGAATAAGGTCATTGCCAATATAAACCGCAAATTCAAATAGCACTAAGGCCAAAGGAAACATCAACGTTGTACGGTTCAACGTTGTCGTTTGAATATTTTTCATGAGTTGTACACTTCAAAATAGCGGCCAAAATGTCTCAGCAACTACATATTGAAATAAATAATGTAGTCATGACGATGACAGTATGGTCTATCAATCTTTAGATAAGTTTTTATATGCCGTGAGAGTGCATGTTTAGAAAGTGAAACACCGTATTCACAAGGTGTCTAAAACGAGAAAAAATGTATGACGTGAGATTCGGTAATTTTTACCAATTGGCACAATTGCCGAGCGCAACAATAGCACTTTTTAAATTGATCAGCAATCATGCAATTTCAAGAAGCTTAAATTTCAGTTTTTTGCACTAAAAGACCCACAAATTCCTGTTGTGCACAAAATCAAAGTTATCCACATATTCGATAAAAAATTAAGCATTAAGGACAAGGATTAACTTGAAAATCTGGGGCATCTTGTCCTTGTGTACATTGATAGCTTTGCTTTTTATTTACAATTTTCCAGACTTGCTGGTCTCGCTTTAATAAATATTCTGTACGGACTTTTGTTATCGCATCTTCGCTAGGATCTGTCTGTAAAATAATGACTTGAGCATTAGAGGGATCATCGGCAGCATTCATTTGCTGTGAAATATCCAAATTGTTTGCATCGTTTAAAAGATCCGGCTGATCAAGTAATACCGCTTGTATCGGACTATCCGCAAGTTGGGCAGAAGAATTTTTCGCTGGAGTACACGCCGTTAGCGTTAGAAGGCTAAAAGCAATCAGCAAACTCATTTTTCTCATACGTGATCTCTTAGATTTACCCAAACTTAATGCTAAAGACTACAAATACTTTTTTCCGTTCAACATTGTAAACGGATTTATAAATATAAAGCTTTTCTTCAAAGCAAATAACTAAGAATGAGATAGCAATCCAATATTATTGATTTTTAGTCAACAATATTTTTCAAATTCTTGCATTTTTCAACAAGAGTAAATTCCGTAAAGTACACATCAAATTTAGGAATTTAATTAGAGTGACTCCCATGAGTAAGATTTTAGTGATTAATGGTGCCAAACAATTTGCACATTCAAATGGTGAATTAAATGACACATTAACTACACTCGCAACGACCCATCTCACGGAACTTGGCCATGAAGTTCAAATGACCCGTGCCGATAGCGATTATGATGCCGAAAATGAAGTTGAAAAATTCTTATGGGCAGATGTCGTTATTTACCAAATGCCAGGTTGGTGGATGGGCGCGCCTTGGACATTTAAAAAATATATTGATGATGTATTTACTGTAGGTCATGGTTCACTTTACGCAAATGATGGTCGTAGTCGTTCTGATGCATCAAAAAAATATGGTTCAGGTGGTTTAATTCATGACAAAAAATATATGCTGTCATTGACTTGGAATGCACCAATGGAAGCATTTGACGATGCAGATCAGTTCTTCCACGGCGTAGGTGTAGATGGTGTTTATTTACCATTTCATAAAGCTAATCAGTTCTTAGGCATGAGCACATTACCGACTTTTATTGTAAACGACGTGATTAAAATGCCTGACGTTGATAGTTATGTTGAAGAATATAAAACCCACTTAAATTCTGTATTTGCAGCAGCCTAATAAGGAAAAATCCATGCTTACTATTATTGCGGAAATTCATACTAAATCGGGTGGACAGCATCGCCAAAACGTATTGGATGCATTTCAAAAAATCATTCCTACTGTTTTAGCGGAAGATGGTTGCCATGGCTACGAGCCTTTGATTGATCACATATCAAATGCCAGTTTCCAAACAAAAGAACCTGAAACGATTGTGATGTTAGAAAAATGGGAAAATGTTAGCCATCTTGAAGCACATCTGGCTACACCTCATATGCAAGCCCATCATGCAGCAGTTAAAGATGATGTCATTGATGTCAAAATTAAAATTTTAGAAAGCGGCGTATAATTTAGCCCATAAAAAAAGACGATATATTTATCGTCTTTTTTGTTTTTAAGAACAAAACTGTGTTTGGAATCCTCTAGAGCCTTTCCCTCTCGCGCACTGATAGCTTTTTTGCTTATTCTGCAATTGCCATTTTTCATCGACTAATTTAAATGCATATTCTGTTCGAATGGCAGAGACAGAGTCATCCATTAAACCTGTTTGAATAACAACAATACGGGAAACAGTTGGAGATTCTACTCGGTTAAACACTTGCTGAACTGAGGTGTTATTGTGCTCTTTTACAATCTCAGGTTGAGCTTTAATTACTTGTTGCATTGGGGTTTCGGAGCCCACAAAAGGAATTAATTTACTGGTCGTCGCACACCCAGTGAAAAGTCCAGCACAGAGCGCTGAAATTAAAAATAAACGTTGCATTTTTATCACCAAAAACAAAAGGCATAGCTTTATGATGCTATGCCTTGCTCGGTTACTCTATAGAAACTATGTAGTTCTACAAAATAGATCTATTTAAAGATCAAATAATTTACCTATTTTAGGCTATTGGACTATATAGCGGTTTTGCTCTTAGTCTCTTAACCTTGCTTAATCATATTCTGATGGGATAGCAAACTTGTAAATACTAATAGTGAGTAGCATAAATACCAGTTTGTAAAATAACTTTTAGACTACATCAATAGGTCTATAAAATGTTTTTCACTTTCCTAAAATAGTATTTAAAATTTTAGAGAATAAATGTACCTCTCCAGAACCTTGAATATCTACATTTTGGTTGATTAAAAAAGCTCTTGCCTCATTGTCTACAATATAGGGATAAAACTTTGCATTTTGAAATGATGGTTTTAATTTTTGATAAATTTTATCTGACTCATCACTAAAATAAATACTTGGATAACCAACTTTTTCAACATCACCTCTTTCATTGACTAATAACTCTATCGTAAGCATTCTATCTTTCGAATCCAATTCAGCAGAACTAAATTGTGGAATATGAGGGCCAACACGGTATTCAGGTGTATTTAATAGCCTTTTTCGAATAGATTTATTACCAAAATCAATATAGTTATATTGTTCCCAATTACAATCAGAATTTCTTTTTTTATCTTCTCCAATAAGTGAGCCATCCTTTGCCAGTACAGTCATTGTCATCACACCAGAATTTACTTTACTAAAAATATTATCATTTAATACGCGACAATAGATCATAAATAAAATATTAGACAACGGATCAACATATTTGCTTGAGGGATTTTCCAATGCTGTATTTGATTGAGCTTTCAATAGAATCACATTAAAAT
>NZ_JRVL01000213.1:0-4743 GCF_054823985.1 Acinetobacter sp. GN11
AATTTAATATATGTAAATTTGATTAATTTCCTATATTTATTCCTACCTCAAAACTATTTTTGATCATTTACTACATTTTAGAACTATCTTTTGTAGATAAGAATGCCCTATTGGGCATTCAATTAATTCTCACCATCCCAATACCAATATACCTCTCCCCAATCCATTTCAATAAGTGTGGGAAGAAATTCATCCTGAACAAAATACCGGCGTAAATTTGGCTGTGCAGGTGTTCGCCAATAACCAGTTCTTGTACATTTCTCCCCCCCTCTTAATTTTATTTGTATTACATCATCATTTACTGCTTTTATTTTTGTTTGATTACGAGCCCACTGTACAATATCTTTAGGGTAAAAGAGATGTTTATATAAGGAACTATCATCTAAATCAAGTAAATAAACTAATGCAGCTGCTTCAAATGCCCAATAACCTACATAGGAACTTTTATTTTCTAAATCCAAGTGACTATTATACCAAATTTCATTTCTATTCATTTGATACCAATTTGATAAGTATTCATCCAAAAGCTCTACTGAATGCTTTTTATCACTTTTTACTAAAACATTATCAATCACATCACATAACTTAACATAACTTAAGGAAAATAAATTTCCTTCATTGATAGTTGGATGAGTAGAATCATTTAACTTAAAAAATTTATTAATAATTTCATCTTCGCCTGTATGACTATCTCCCTCACCATTAACTAAAGAGTGAATACGGAGAAAAAGATCATTGCGATGTAGTAAAAAAGCAAGGCTTAATATATTTAAAGTTTCATTTTGGCTAGTAATAACAGAAAGTTTTTCTGATTTATGAAAACGAGCCAATGCTTCTGATTGCTTTTCATAACCATCGATAACTTTTTCAAATAAGGGGATAAGTTCATGTATAGAATGTCCAGCAGTATATGTAAGATACAATAAAGAGGTATATATATCTGTAATTGCAGTCCAACGACTTGCTTCACCACAATTATATTGATCATCTTCAAATGCATCACTTTCTAGATATAGAGGAATTCCTTCCTCATTGTATTCTTTAGTTTTTAAATAATAATCTTCAGTTAGAAATTGCTGCTTACGCTGTTCTGTAAAATTTGACACGTTTTATTCCTCATATCTGACAAGTCAACTTTACTTAGTATGACCATTCTTAATGTTCGCTCGAGTAACTCGATTGTTTAAAGCCTCATCTATTTTAGCTGCCCCCCAAAAGTTTGATGGAGTATGTTCATTTAAATGTTCACTATGATCAACTGGCTGATTATCTTGAATAGATATAGCTAAAACATTTAAGTGTTCTACAGTTTCAGGGTGAGCGTAATTAAAATAAAGTAAATGACGTGAAAATCCTGCAATTTCAACATTTCTTAACGAAGTTTCTCTTAATCTTTTTTTAACCCATTCATCACTCATCTGTTGATTAATTAAAAACTTTTTCTTTGGTATTAATTTCTTCTCAGCTCTTTTTTCTTTTTTAGCACTAGCTCTTTCTATATGCCTTTCTCTCGTATCCTGTTGTTTATCCAAATCATTTAATAGGGAACCTGGTCCTGTACCTTTCCCCATACTTAAACTAGCTTTGGCTTCTATAATGGCGTAACTCTTAGTATTCATAATACCAATATTTTTTTTATCAGATTTCCATATCGCATCAATACCTTGATCATGAATACCTATGTGTAATTTCGTCATAGGGCGTTGTAATTTGGGAGTCAGTTGCTGCCCAGAATCATGAACTGCCTGAATTGCCAACTTGTTAGCAACCCAATAGTCAGCCATATGTTCACCAACACCTCCAACTTCAAGATTTGATAAAACTTTTGAAATATCAACTTTTGATAAAGTCTTACCCTTGCTGCCATGACCATTTCCATTTTGACCAGTTTTACCGTCATAAGTTGTTCCATGGGCAGAATTATTTTGATGACCTTTACCACCACCTACATGCCGTTTATCCGCTGATGATTTAGGAATTTTTGTCTTCCAATGTAAAACTTTTCTTGCGAGTAATTGCACCAAGGATGAAATAGATGCTTCTAAAAAATTAAATGTAATTTCGATACTTTGGTTAATCCAATATTTTGCCCATCTATTGCCTATATTTTTATTAGATGCATTTAAAGCTTCACGTTTACCGCTTCTAATCAACTCTCTTATTTTTGTATCACTGATTATTTCACTCAACCACTGTTCAGGATTCCCATATATTTTACAATGTGTCATGATAAAACGTATTAATTCAAACAGTATTTCCGGTTTTCTGTTTACAATTCTTAACCCTGCTTTTAACCCATCTCCTGGTCCTGGAATAAATCCAATCACGCATAAAATAACTTCAAAATAATTATCATCAGACTTTTCTTGATATAAATTATATGAGGCTCTTGCTAAATCAGCCACATCAAGTGCAACTCCAGCCGGAGAAAAACCAATAGCAATTGCTTGAGTAATAAGTGCTACATCATCTTTATTTAAATCAACCATATACCACCTATTTTAATTTTCAACATCCCAATTTTTTAATAATTCATCAAGCTCTATTTCATCTTGATCTGTAAAGTTTTCTAAAATACTTTCTTCTAAAACTTCAATTTCAACTTTTCTTTCATCTTCACCATACCAGACTGTATAAGATTCATTTATTGGTACATTTGGAATTTTTGCGAACCCTTTATCATCTAAACTTCCTTTAAATTCTTGACCACTTTCAAATACAACTAAATACGGAGCTCCTTTCATCGGTTCTAAGGTAGGCCAATGATAATTTAATTCCAAGAAACTTTTTAATTCACCGAGTGGGGGTAAATTGTATGGAACTTTTTCCCCTGATTGGAACAAATGCTGCCCAGCCTTAACCTCAAATTTACCACCAGTGACAGGGAAAATTCCCGAGCCATTAATCTTGATTTGAGAACCACCCGCTGTGATAACGATTTCTTTAGAAGCACTAATTTCAATTTTGTCTTCTGTTGAAATAATCTGAACAGCTTTACGGGCAATTAAATCTGCTCCATCGCCTTGTGCTTGTATCTCGACTTTGCCTTTGCCTGCATATAATCTCGCCCCTTCTTGAGCTGCAAAAAGGCTAATTTTATTTTGGGCGTGCGCAATCAGGTTCTTTTGAGTGGTCAGATTAATGCTGTCTCCAGCAATTTGACTTAACTGAGCATCTGCGCTGAGGTGAATGTCTTCATTACTGGCTAAAACAATACTGTTAGGTGCGGTTAATATCATCAAGGCTTGCTTAAAAGCGGCAGCTTTGTCTTGATCTTTTTCTTCAATCTGTTCCAAGAAAGTTTTTAGATTCTCAAGCACTTCCAATGGATCAGTTTGCTGATTTTTAGCAACTTCACTGAGGGCTTTGGCGTTGTTGAGGCCACCTTCTATTTGTTGTTTGGCCTCATTTGCATCGAGGTGTACACCTTGAGCTTGGTCTTGTTTATGGGTACTAATGAGTAAACCACTGCCTGCTCTTACCGCGCCCCACTGGTCTGTTCGTAGCTCAAAACCTTCACCTCGACCTTCACTTTCCGCTTTGTCTTTTGGATGGCTTAAGTTACCCAAGTTAAGTTGGCTGGCTGCATGGCTACTTTGTAGCTGGGCACTGATTTGCCCTGTGGTGTCATCAAAACTTAGTTGGTTAAAGCCTTTGCCGTCGACTTCTTCGGAGCGGATGCCACTGAGCTTTTTAGTGTCAGGTAGCTGGCCTTTCTGGTCGAACTGGGTTGGATGGCGTTCGGCTTCATGAATACGACCCACCACAAATGGACGGTCAATGTTTCCGTCAAAGAAGTCGATGACAACAATCTCACCCACGCGAGGCAAGAAGCGTGCGCCATAACCTGCACCTGCCCATGGGGTCAGCACATCGATCCAAGCCGAGTCGGTGTCATTGTCGTTACTTCCTGCTCCACCGTCATGGCTTTGATCATCTGTTCGGGTAAACAGGAAACGGACTTTAATACGCCCCCACTGGTCAACATGGATGCTTTCACCTTCCAGTCCCACCACTCTAGCGCGCTGCGGGTAAGCGGCTGGTCGATGTTCTAGCGGGCTATACTCAGGCACAGCTTTAATGTTGCGTCGAACGACATTCAGCTCCGCAAAGTGGCGTTGCTCAGGGTTTTGCGTGTCGAGCTGGGCTGCCTTGAGCTTGTCTTTTGGTAACAGGCGCTCGAGTTGCTGCTGTAATTCTTTCGGTAAATTATTCTGGTTATAGTAGTGTTTGCTTAAGATTAAAAATTCTTTATCAGCACTGTCGTGGCGATCAAGTTCAGGGTGGTCATTCAGCTCAAACCAGTAACCCACTTGTGCATCACGGACATTGCCTGAAACGGTAAACTGCTTAGAACTCAAGTGATGGTAAGCATTAATATGCTGGTTCAGCTGTTCAATCTGACTATTGCCTGAAGCAGTGGCTTGGTCTTCACCTTTTAAGTCCTGCATCCAAGCAGGGCTAACGTGCCACGCATCTTCAAGGTTTAAGCTCGCATTGTCATAGTGTTCGCTGTGTTTTTGCGTATCTTGTACGCTACCGCTGCCTTCTTCTTGTTGTAGGGCATCGGCTTGCCAGCGTTGGACATGAACAGACGTTGGCTTTAAGCGTCGCTCTGCTTTGACTTGAGTAATGGTATCGAACTGTTCTGTCGCACTGCTGCGTTGGTAACGTAGGCTACGACGTTCAAGGGCCTGATAATTTTGGTTATCGTCAATTAAACGTAACACTTGTGGCTGAATA
>NZ_JRVL01000214.1:0-20734 GCF_054823985.1 Acinetobacter sp. GN11
ACTCATCCAGAGCATAACACCAAAGATGATCACAAAACGTCTCACATTAGATCTGCATGAAACGGATAAATGATCATCAGGTATACGTTTAGTTAAACATTCTGAGAAATCTATAACAGCAGAATGTATGGATATATATCGAGATATGAAAGAAATAATTTCGCAAAAAAACTCATCCGGCATTGTCTGGAAAAGTACCAAGAAACCATGGTTCATTTCTGTTGGGTATTTTAACTCGCTTGCGATCTATTGGATTGTACCTCTTTGTTTATTCTTACTGTGGTGGGTAGCGTCAAACGAACAATGGATGCCTGCCCAAATTTTACCTACCCCAAAAGACACATGGCATTCTTTCGTTGAAATCGCATCTCAAGATCTATGGTCACAGCTTGCGATTAGTCTTGAGCGCTTCGGTCTTGGCTTATTGTCAGGTGTGTTAGGCGGCGTATTTCTAGGTATTTTACTTGGCTATAGCCGCATTGCCGAACAATACCTATCTGCAACGTTTTATGCGTTGGTGATTATCCCAACATTGGCTTGGTTGCCTTTGCTCATGATCTGGCTCGGCATCGAAAATAGTTTAAAAATTTTCATAATCTTCAAAGCTACGATGGTGCCGATTGCCTTACATACTCAGGCAGGGGTACGTGACATTCAACCCAAACTCAAAGAAATGGCAGCAATTTTACAGTTTAATCGCCTAACCTTGCTCACAAAACTTGTACTGCCAGCCACACTTCCATATTTCTTTACGGGTTTAAGACTAGCTGTTGCAGCAGGCTGGACGAGCTTAATTGCTGTTGAGTTGTTGGCTTCATCGGAAGGCATTGGATATTTGATGGTGACAGGTCGTCAGCTATTTCAGCTTGATATTGTTTTTGTCACGATTTTTGTTATTGCGTCTGTAGGAATTATTTTCGATTTTATCCTGCATCGAATTGAACGTAAGTTTGTGTTCTGGCCACATGCTGCTTTAAGTGCTCATGCTTTTCATAAAAAAAGCCGAACCGATGTTTTCAAATCATGGGTTTTACCTTTGAGTTTAGTAGTGCTTTGGGCAATGAGCAGTTGGTTTAACGTGATTTCGAGTCAAATTTTGCCCGCGCCGTGGAAAGTATTAGAAGCACTGTGGGCAGGCATTCAAGATTTCTCACTTACTACCGCCATGTATTACAGCCTTTATCGTGCAATTTTGGGTTTGATTATTGGCGGGCTAATTGGGGCATCAGTAGGAATTGTGGTGGGGTTATTTAAACCTATTGAAAATCTGTTGGCACCTACACTCAACACATTACGTCTAATTGCCATTTTTGCTTGGATTCCGCTACTGACAGCTTGGTTTGGGCTCGAAGATTTATCAAAAATTGTTTTCATTTCAATAGCGACATTTTTTCCGATGTTTATCGCGACATGGAAAGGGATGTCCAGTATTTCAACTCAGCTCGTTGAAGTCTCAAGCACTCTAAGAATGACATTGCTTCAACGCTTAACGCTTTTGATTTTACCGAGCATTGCACCTTCAATGTTTGCTGGGTTTCGACTGGCTTTGCTTTATTCGTGGATGGCATCTTTTGGAGCTGAATACTTGATGGGCTCTGGAATTGGCATAGGTAGCTACATGATGGCAGCACAGCAAAACTTTGAAATGGACCGTGTAATAGCAGCAACCGTTTTGGTCGCTGGTTTGGGCGCGATTCTGGCATGGCTGGGCAAAATAACTGAAAACTACGCAACATCTTGGCGAAAAAATTGAGGTTAGACCATGACGATTACACTTAATACAAATACTGAAAAACATCACCATTCATTTCAATCTAACTCTCAAACACGTGTGGCATTTCACCATGTTCATAAGTCTTTTGTTGTTAATCAACAACCTGTCAAAGTCATTCATGACTTTAATCTAGAAATTAAAGAGGGAGAGTTTATTGCGATTGTAGGTAGCAGTGGTTGCGGTAAATCTACGCTCTTACGTCTTTTGGCAGGACTAGACCAAGATTTTGATGGCCGGATTTTAATTGATGGTGCCGATGTCAGCGGGATTGGTGGCGATCGAGCGGTAGTCTTTCAAGAACATCGCTTATTTCCTTGGCTTACCGTTGAGCAAAACATTGAACTGGGTTTATTAAATGAAGCGTTAACTGCGCGTGATAAAGATATTTTGGTACAGAAAGCAATTGAATTGATTGGCTTAAATGGCTTTGAAAAGGCATATCCACATCAACTATCTGGTGGGATGTCTCAACGTGTAGCTATTGCACGTAGTCTTGTTGTGCAGCCTCGTATTTTTCTGTTGGATGAACCGTTTGGTGCCTTGGATGCATTAACACGGCATCAAATGCAAAATGAATTGCTACGCATTCAATCCCAACAAAAAATGACCACTGTTTTTATTACGCATGATGTGGAAGAGGCCGTTACTCTGGCAGACCGTGTGGTGATTTTAAAACCCAAACCTGGTCGGGTTGAGCAGATTATTCCCGTCAACTTACCACGTCCTCGAAACCGTTCAAGTTTTGAATTACATCAATTAAAAGAACAGATTTTTCGGATTTTGACTGAAGACAAAATTGGTTAATAGGAGTTATTGATGAGTGAGTTTAGTCAAGGCTCGATCAAAAAAGCATTTTTATTTGGGCAGTTATCCAATCAGGTCACCCATACAACGACGGTTAATGATCCTTTTAGCCATAACGTAGATGTTGGAAATGATCCTACTGGGCCAAAAAAGAATGCTTTGGCAATCGCGATTGTCGCCGTTGCTGCGGCACATTTGGGAATCTGGTATATCGCCAAACAACTTCCTACACCTCAACTTGATGTTAAAACACATGACCCTGTGGTGATAGAGATTGTCAAACCGCCTGAACCACCCAAGGTGATTGAACCTAAAATCCCTCCAGTGGTGCAAAAGCCAAAGATACCACCTGTTAGCCCAAAGCCTCAGCCTGTACAAAAGCAAATAGAAGCACCAAAACCGGTACAGAAACACGTTGAGCAGCCTAAACCTGTTGAACAGCACAAGGTAGTAGAGCAACCACGGCCTGTAGCGGAACCCTTAAGTAAAAATGTAGTGGCGGCTCCTGTTCAGCAACCCGTTTCAAAACCCTCTGAAGCACCAGCAAAAGCTGCTGATGACAACTTACCTGTTACAGAAGCAAAGGGTTATGCAGGTTATTTGAGTAATCCTGCACCTGAATATCCTGAACAGGCTCTCGATCGAGGTTGGGAAGGTTCAGTCATCTTGAGGGTAAAAGTCTTACCAAATGGCAGTCCTGATAGCGTGACAGTCAAACAGAGCAGCGGCAAAAAAATACTCGATAGTGCGGCGATTAGAACCGTAAAACAATGGAAATTCTCACCCGCCTTAAAAGGAAAAACACCAGTTGAAGGTTGGGTCGATGTTCCAATTCACTATCAACTCCCGAAATAATTTTTTAATTTAATATTGATCTATAAGGAATTTTAACATGAGTGATATCAACTCCCTGATCCACGATGGGACTATCTGGTTATTGGTTGCTTTTTCAATTGTGACGTGGGGTTTGATTGTCATTAAACTGGTTCAAACCCAAAAAGCCGACCGCCAGAGCAAAGCCTTTGCAGAAGAATTCTGGAGTGCCAAAAATCTTCAAGATGCCATTCAAAAATCGGAAGCAGGACAAGGACCTGTGGCACGCATTGCAAATACTGGTTTTAAAACACTTGCCGATGCAGATGACGATACTCATCAAGATTTGCAACATAGCTGGAGTCGTCAAGATTTACTCGAGCGCCATTTACGCAAACAAATTTTGTCAGAACGTCGCCAGCTAGAAAAAGGCTCTGCCTTGCTCGCATCAATTGGTAATAATGCACCTTTCATTGGGCTATTTGGTACAGTCTTTGGGATTATCCATGCTTTACAGGCGATTGCACATTCGGGTAATGCCAGTATGGATGTCGTTGCAGGGCCGATTGGTGAAGCGCTAGTTGCAACAGGCATCGGTATTGCAGTGGCTGTTCCAGCGGTACTGGCATATAACTATTTCGTGCGTAAAGTAAAAACTATTGGTGCAGAACTAGATGACTTTGCGACTGATTTTGTCAGCCTAAACCAAAAAACAGGTTTTCAGCTTAAGACTGTTAAGGCAAAAACAACAAATACCAGCACTCCAGCCAGCGAGTTAAGCCATAACCACAATAAAGAAAAGGTATATGCATAATGGCAATTTCAACATCGGAACAAGATGATGTGGTCAGCGAGATCAACATTACCCCTTTAGTGGATGTGATGTTGGTTCTGTTGATTGTATTTATCGTCACGGCGCCCTTACTGACAAACACTGTTAAGGTGAACTTACCAAAAGCTGCACCGACGCAGGTGACAGATCAAACCAAGGCAGTGGTCATCAGCGTTAACTCCAAAGGGGAAATTTATCTAGACAAAGACCGAGTCAGTCTTGAACACTTTGAACAGGCGATTCAAACGCGTAAGACGGCCAATCCTAAACTGGCGTTGAACCTGAATGCAGATGAGACAGTTCCTTATGGTACGGTTGCCAAGTTACTGGCCAGCATAGAACGGGTAGGCGTTGATAAACTATCAGTTATTACATCGCCTAAGTCTTAAGTTCTATTAAAAGAAATAGGAAGAAAGAAAATCAAGATCCAAATTTGAGATCTTGATTTTCATATAATTGTTTAATCTAAATTTATATTAAACTTGAATTTCACGATGAGGTTGTATGGTCTATTTTAGAGCTTCAATTTGATGGTGAGATAGCGAATGACAACACTTGTTTATAACGAGACAAAAAGAAATAACTATGAGCATTTTTTAGATTTATTAGATCAAACTCATGTTAATCGTTATCAAGATTTCAACATTACTTTTGAATATAAAAAACTGGCAGAACAAATGCTGTCAGAATGTGAGTTTATGGATGCATGTTCGCTTGAAGAAAAGCAGAACTTATTTAATGAAATTAAGATAAAGCATCTTTATCAAGGACAAGTGCTATATTCGAGAAATCAAAACTGTCGTGAACTCATTATTGTTTTAAGTGGTGTGCTCAAGTTAGGTTGGAATTCGTACGATGGAAAATATCTTATTCATCGTTTTATTCCGACAGGTGCACTCTTAAATATTGTCTATCTTATTTCTGAATCTGCGCTAGAGCATGAATATATTGCACATGAAGCAACTGTGATAGCAACCATTCCTGAACATGTCTTTAAGCACACCATACAGCACAATTCGCGCATGCTATATCAGGTTTTAAAATTGGTATGCCAAAGAACACGTCTTTTAGACAATGATATCTATCACACATCTACACAACCTTTAAAGGTACAAATTGCACGACAGCTCATCTATTTAATCGAATTTTTTTCGACTCAGACTCAAAAAGGCATCGAAGTTTTATTAAAACTCTCACAAGAAAATTTAGCTGAACTTTTAAAAATATCGAGACAAAGTATCAGAAAGGAAATTCAGTGGTTTGTTGAAGAAGGCATTATAGAAACAAAATACAATCATATCTCTGTCAAAGACATCGACAAATTAAAAGCCTTACTACGGTAAATAGATTATGACGAATTATGAATAATTTTTCATAAATGAAGAAATGCTATGTAATTTTTGTTGCAGAATTTAAAAGGGGTAATTTCTAAACTCATATCATCAATGATGAGAACGATGATATGGCAGATTTATTAATAAAAAAACCAGTGAATGAGTTAATCGATGTGATCCCTTTAGCTGGTCGTATTGGCGCACAAATTAATGGTATTGAATTATCTTCAAACCTTAATGCTGAGGTCTTGAATCAAATCAGGCAATCATTGCTTGAACACAAAGTTATTTTTTTCCGCAATCAGGAACATTTAACCGATCACGAACAGGAAAAGTTTGCAGAATTGCTTGGGCAACCTATTTCTCATCCTACCGTTCCTGTTGCAGAGGGTTCGGCTTATATATTTGAACTTGATTCTCGTCATGACGGTCGTGCAGACGTTTGGCATACCGATGTCACATTTGTTTCAAATTATCCAAAAATTAGCATTTTAAGAGCAGTAACTACCCCCAATCGAGGAGGCGATACCACATGGGCAAATACAGAGGCAGCCTATGATGAATTGCCAGAGCCGCTAAAGCTCCTTGCCAATCAGCTCCGTGCAATTCACACCAATGATTTTGATTATGGTGGTTTTCGGCCTTCTGCAAGTGATGAAGTCGTAAAACGCCATCAAAAAATCTTTGCTTCAACTGTCTATGAGGCGGAACACCCATTGGTCAGAGTACACCCTGAAACAGGTAAACGAACTTTAATTTTAGGCCAATTTTTTAAACGATTTGTGGGTCTGACTGCTAAAGAGTCCAACAAGCTGTTTGAAATTTTTCAAGATCGTATTACCAAACCCGAAAACACGATTCGCTGGACGTGGAAGAACGGAGATGTCGCGATTTGGGACAACCGTGCTACTCAACATTTAGCCGTCAATGATTACGGTAATGCATTGCGTATTATGCGACGCGTTACGTTGGCAGGCGATGTTCCTGTTGATATTGATGGTAAAGCGAGTAAGCAAATTAAGCCATCTACTTCATAAGTGTCTAAATAATACGACGCTGATTTATTAATAAAAATGTGGAAAAGATAATGAAACCATCAATTTTTAAAAAATTGATCTTGCTGAGCTTATTGGCTTATGGACATGCCAGTTATGCTGAAAGTCTTAAAACAATCCGAATTGGTTCTCCCGATTTGACCGCCGGTCAGAAACACGCGGGTGGAGGAGTTGTTGATGTGCTTTACAACAAAAAATGGCTCGAGCAAGAACTTGCAAAAAAAAATGTCAAAGTGCAATGGTACTTTTTTAAAGGTGCTGGGCCAGCCATTAATGAAGCATTGGCTAACAATCAACTGGATTTCGCCTTTTTAGGGGATTTACCTCCGATCATTGGTAAAGCCAATGGATTAGATACCCAATTACTTGTTCCAACGGCGCGCGGGATCACCAATTATCTAGCGGTAAGATCTGATCTTTCAATTAAAAATTTTGCTGAATTAAAAGGAAAACGCGTTGGTTTGTTAAGAGGAACAGCAGATGAATTGTCATTTGTGAGTGCATTGAACAGCCAAGGTTTAAAGCTCAGCGATGTGCGAGTGGTCAATTTAGACTTTAACGCCGTCAACGCTGCTTTGGCCGCAAAAAAAATTGATGCGTCATGGGGACCTTCTCGATTTTTTGCGTTACGTGACAAACACATCGTTAACTTGCCTATAAGTAGTCGTCAGTTAAATGGTGCAGGATCTACTCAAGGTGTGTTTTTAGGTCGTCAATCGTTTATTCGACAACATCCAAATGAAACACAACAGGTTGTGACTCAGGTTGTAAAA
Source organism: Acinetobacter sp. GN11 (assembly GCF_054823985.1). Lineage (NCBI taxonomy): Bacteria > Pseudomonadati > Pseudomonadota > Gammaproteobacteria > Moraxellales > Moraxellaceae > Acinetobacter > Acinetobacter sp. GN11. The sequence goes on from NZ_JRVL01000214.1 coordinate 7,386, forward strand.
GGGCTGAATTGGCTCTCAAATGAGCAAAATCGAGTACCACAAGTCGCACTCTTTTTTACTCAATCGGGTTATCCAGCATCTATCTATGCTCAGGAACTCAATGGTGTAAATCTGAAGTTTTTATATTCACCTTTATTTGATGGCTATTACACCCAACAATTGCAGCAAAAAATCACTTTGGCTACGCAACAAGGGTTGATACGCAAAAATATTGACGTCAAAAGCTGGATTGATCCGTCATTTGTAAATCAAGCACTTGAACAATCAAATTTAAAAACCTACTGGAAACCAACTCAGCAGTACGAATATTTGAAATCAGTGAAATAAGCACCGTCTTTTAAAACTTAATTATGGGGTAAATAATGTCGATACATTCGAAAAGTGTAACGCGTGATCCGTTCACGTCAGCAACCAAACAAAAAATTTTAAATTTAAGTCTACTTTCGCTAAGTATCTTGTCTGTTTGGGGACAAGCTCACGCAGAAACAGTCTCAAACACCACACGCTCTTCAGAGGATGTGGCGCAGTTAGAGACCGTTGTTGTGACAGCAACACGCCGTGAAGAATCACTTCAAAAAGTACCTATTGCCGTTTCAGTCATTAGTGGAAAAGAACTCGATAAGCAACAACGAAACTCACTTGAAACACTGGTAACACAAGTACCGAGTGTCAACTTTCGGGCTGGAGCCTCTAATAAAGATACGTCCTTATTTGTTCGCGGCATTGGAACCGTTACCACTTCACCCGGTGTAGAACCTTCGGTCTCAACGGTGATTGATGGCGTTGTTTACAGTCGACCGGGACAAGCAACACTCGATTTATTGGATGTTGACCGTATTGAAGTCCTTCGTGGCCCCCAAGGAACACTTTTTGGTAAAAATGCATCGGCAGGTGTGGTTAATATTGTCACAAAAAATCCAAATAGAGAAACCTCTGGTTATATTGATGCCTATGCCACTAACGATGGTGAACAACGAATTAAGCTAGGAGCATCTGGTACTTTAATCCCTGAAAAATTAACTGCCAATGTCTCAGCGCTATTAGGTAATTTTGATGGCAATGTAGATAACCTTACAACCAATCAAGATGTTAATGGCTATAAAAACTATGGGTTTAGAACCAAATTTGAATATACGCCCACCGATAGTTTAGTGTTGGGCTTTACTGCCGATTATCTGCATAAAAAAGGGAGTGCCCCGACAGGCATTGTAGTTAAAAATACCGATGCCAATTATGCAGCAGCATTATCGCCTGTTGTGGCATCTCCAACCAATCGAAGTACAGTTGAAAACACTCAAGCCTCGACTGATGATACCAATCAGGGCGTAGCACTCACTGCAGACTGGACATTAACCAATCATCAATTATCATCCATTACAGCCTTTCGCCAATGGAAAAACACACAGATTGGTGACAGTGATCAGCTTGCTGCTCCGACACCAAATTTTGCCGGAATAGCCGATTTAGGGCATGTTAACAGTAAGCAATTTTCTCAAGAAATTAGAATTAAACCGCTCGATCATGGTTTTTTTGATTATGTCGCGGGTCTATATTTTTCTAAAAACAAAAACGATGAGACTTATCAACGTGAGTCAACTTGGTACAACAATGCCTCTAACGCCTATGTCGTAGATTTTGGTAAGGCAATCTATAACACAGACAGCACCAACTATGCTGCATTTGGTGAAGGTACCTTTCATTTCACGAATCGATTGAGATGGATTGCGGGTTTACGTGTTACTCGTGATGAGTTGTCTTATGATCACAGTCGGGTTTCAACTGTCCCAAGCAGTGTAGGTGTCCGAAATGCGATTCGTTCTTCATTTAGCAGTGATGGATCGACCAGTGAAACTGGAGTTTCAGGCCGCATTGGACCTCAATATGACTTTACACCGAATATATTGGGCTATTTTACCTATTCGAGAGGTTATAAAGGTCCTGCATATAACGTTTATTTTAATATGCAGCAAAATGATACGCCTGTGATTGACCCAGAAACGGCTAACTCCTACGAACTTGGGCTCAAATCTCAATGGCTGAATAATCGTCTGCGTGTCAACGTGGCGTTATTTAACACGGATTATGATAACTATCAGGCAAATTTTAGAACCCTCGACCCAAATGGTTTCCCAATAACCCGCTTGGTTAATGCAGGAAGCGTGTCTACCTATGGGGCTGAAATTGATTCGGTATATAAGATCAATCCAAATTGGGCACTAAACTTTTCAGGTGCCTATACACATGCACGAATTGATGACTTCAAATGTCCTGCTGCCGATACTTCATGCCCAAATGTAAATGGTAAACCGCTGCCATTTTCTCCGGACTGGAAATTTAATACGCAGCTCGATCGCTATTTTACTCTGGCAAATAACAAGCAAATTGAACTTTCAACCCAATATGCATGGCAAAGCAAAGTACAGTTCAGTCTCGACCAAAACCAAAACACCATTCAGGGTGCATATGGGCTTTTGAACGCGAGCATTGCTTTGGCTGATACTGCTTCTGACTGGCGATTGGCATTGAATGTACGAAATATAACGGATAAATCATATGCAACCTTACTGAGCACAAATGGTAGCCGTATTAATCGTCAAGTCCCTAGAGATGATGAACGCTATTTTGGTATTTCATTTCGTAAAAATTTCTAAAAAGTATGTCTAGTACGCCTCGTTTTTTACGAGGTGTACACCCATCCATTGGACTGATTAAAATGAGTAATCCTTCGTCTACAAGAAAGCTTCACCTTAATTTATTTTTAGACGGTTATGGTCATCATTTGGCCAGTTGGAGACATCCAGCGAGCCAATTAAACTTGAGTCCCTATGAGCGCTACTTAAGTGCAGCAAAAATAGCTGAAGAGGGAAAATTTGATGCCATTTTTTTTGCTGATAGTTTAGCTGTTGATCCAGCAACTGCGACATCAGGCAAAATTCGCGGTAACGAGATTGAACCTCTCACATTACTTTCAGCAATCGCGACACAAACCCGTCATATTGGACTCATTGGAACAGCCACAACAACCTATAATGAGCCATATCACCTCGCAAGAAAATTTGCCTCTTTAGACCAGATTTCTGCTGGACGAGCAGGCTGGAACCTTGTCACCACTGATTTTGCACTAGAAGCGAAAAATTTCAGTACAAAGGAACATGTCAAACATCGAGACCGCTATGCACGTGCTGAAGAATTTCACGATGTCGTAAAAGGACTTTGGAATAGTTGGGATGAAGATGCAGCTATTCATGATAAAGCCACAGGTATTTTCTTTAATCCAGATAAGGTACATACGCTCAATCATTGCGGTGATATTTTTCAGGTAAAAGGTCCACTCAATATTAGCCCAAGCCCACAGTCTCACCCTGTGATAGTTCAGGCAGGCAGTTCAGAACGAGGCAAAAATCTGGCAGCTCGTACGGCAGATGTCATTTTTACTGCGCAATCTAACTTAGCCGCTGCACAGCAATTTTATAGCGATGTAAAGCAACGTCTTGAAGACTTTGACCGCCAAGAACATGAGTTAGTGGTCATGCCGGGTGTATATGTCCTTGTCGCTCATACGAATGAAGATGCTAAGGAACAGCAACAGCTTTTAGATGAACTCGTTGATGATGATATTGGCCTAGGGCTTTTAGGAAGAATGTTGGGCAATTTTGACTTAAGCGGTGTTGATGTAAATCAGCCTTTAGCTTCGTTAGATTTATCTGAAACCCAAACAGGGCAGCAAAGTCGCCAGCAATTGATTCAGGCACTCGGGCAAGAGCAGGGTCTAACCATTAAACAGCTCTATCAACGTATTGCATCGGGACGAGGGCATTTTTGCTTGGTTGGAACACCAGAATATATCGCCGATCAACTCGAGGAGTGGTTCGTTAGTGGTGCAGCAGATGGATTTAACATTATGCCGGCCGTCATATCAAACGGAATTAGAGACTTTGTCGATCTGGTTATTCCCATCCTTCAACAGCGCAATTTATTCCGCAAAGAATACGAAGGTCAAACATTAAGACAAAACCTTGGCCTCTTGGCTGCTACCGAATAAAAGGACAAAGTATGTATCTCGCAAATTCAGAAAGATACCAATCATTCCAATATCGAAAAATTAAAAATAGCGGTTTGGTATTACCACCATTGTCACTTGGTTGCTGGCATAACTTTGGAGATGACACTCCAATTCAGCAACAAAAATCGGTACTTTACACGGCGTTTGATCATGGAATTAATCATTTCGATCTGGCCAATAATTATGGAACACCCTTTGGAAGTGCAGAGAAAAATATTGGGCACTTTTTAAAAACTGACTTCAAGCCATATCGAGATGAACTTATTATTTCGACAAAGGCAGGCTGGGACATGTGGCCTGGACCTTATGGACAAGGTGGTAGCAGCCGAAAATACCTAATGGCTAGTCTTGATCAGAGCTTACAGCGACTGGGGCTTGATTATGTCGATATTTTTTACTCACATCGTTATGACCCAGAAACACCGCTTGAAGAAACAGCCAAGACACTTGCCGATATTGTGCAGCAAGGTAAAGCACTCTATGTGGGGATTTCTTCTGGGTATACACCAGAGTTAACTTTACAGTTGATAGAATTGCTTAAGGCTTATCACGTTCCACTTACTTTGCATCAACCGATTTACAATTTTTTTGAACGTCAGATTGAGCAAGGTTTAACGGAGACTGCTAAACAAGAGGGTTTTGGTGTAATTACATTCTCACCACTGGCTCAAGGCCTATTGGCTGGACGATATCTGAATGGTGTACCTGAAGACTCACGTATTGGGCGTGGTAGTCGTTATTTACAGTCAGAGCATCTCGTTGCATTGAAGCTACAGCAAATACAGCAGTTAAATGAAATAGCAAAGCGTCGAGACCAAACATTGGCTCAATTGTCATTGTCATGGGTTTTACGTGATGAACGTATTACATCGACAATTATTGGTGCTAGCCGACCAGAGCAGATCATTGAAAACTTAAAAGCATTGCAAAACACGATGTTTAGTGCAGATGAGCTGACTCAGATTGACGCCATTTTAAATACGCCATAACTCTATACAAAATTTGCAGCATGGCTTTCAAGGAGCCAATGCTGCAATGATTATGCACTTTATTTGTTAAAAGCTAAGTTTCACGGTTGCACCAATGGTACGAGGCTGACCTAAACTCGCGAGAACAATACCATTAGAAGAGTTCCATGTATTAGTTACATAGGTTTCATTGGTGAGGTTTTTTACCCATAGCGCAACATCTAGTTCATTTTCACCAATACGATGTCGTGCACCTAGACTCGCATTTGTTAATCCATAGGCTTTGATAACACTGTACGGGTTATTATCTAAAGAGCCATATGACCAATCTCGCCAAGCATAACTTCCTGAAATATACGGTTGCCAGTTATTATGCTCAGCTAAGTCATAACGGAAATTGAAATTTGCAATCCACTTCGGTACGCCATATACACGTTCTCCAGATAGATCTTGTGTATTTACGCCTGTTGGAATACTGATATTGGATGGAGCAGGAGCATTTTTGTATTCTGTATAGGTGGTATCGTTAAGAGAACCATTAAAATTAAGTGTAAGGCGACGAATAGGTTGATAGGTTGCATCGAGTTCAATCCCTCGGCTGCGTACTTTACCTGCATTTGCCAATACACTCACGACAGAGTTACCGACTTGTTCATAGCTTGTGGTTTGATAGTCAGAAACATCAATCCAGAATATATTGCTATTGAGCTGTAAGGTATTATTAAGAAAATTCTGTTTTAACCCAATTTCATAGTTGTCTGCTTTTTCAGGATCAACCTTTAACGAGTTAGCACCCGCAGCTGGTGCAGAACCAATGCTCAGGTTAAAGCCCCCTGATTTCTCGCCGTGTGAATACGTTGCATAGGCCAGTGTGCTCGGATTTAAACGATAACTGCCAGTCAGTAAGCCAGAGTAACTTAATCCATGTTGTTTCAGTTCACCCGAGTCGTATGCGCCGAGCTGGGCATTTAGTAAATTACGCTCTGCCGCACTTAAACCTGAAATTGGTGTACCCCCAATAGGGTCGGTTCTATAGATATTGGCAGATTTATCTTCATAGGTGACTCGTGCACCTGTGGTGATATCTAGCTTCGGTGTCGCATGCCATGTACTTTGGCCAAATAATGCTGAGCTTTTTGTCTCAGTTGTTCCATATGAATATGAATCTCGATTATTCAAAATATTCGATTGACCATTTGCAATTAAGGTTCTTACGCTCGGAACGTTATAAAGATAGAATGCGTCAGCCGTATCTCCATATAAAGAGAAAGTCGTATTGTCTAACTGTTGCTGAAAGTAATATAGGCCCGTTACCCAATCCACTTTTTGATTTCCAGCAGATGTTAGGCGTAGCTCTTGAGAATACTGTTTATCTCGAACCGAAACACCAGCATTAGTCAATGCATTTGAACTAATAAAATCACTGTTGGTTGGAGTGAAGTTCCAAAAGCGGTATGAACTAATCGACGTAATTTTTTTACCGCTATCTAGCGACCAATTGGCTTCTGCCGATCCACCACCTTGTTCAACAGACATGTGTTGTGGAGCATCTGAATGAATTTGTTTATCTTTCCAGTTGGTATAAAGATTTTTGGCACCTGACTGTGTGGCATTTTCTAAGTAACGATTGTAGTTATTTCCATATACGGTACTGTTAAACGTTGGCCCAGCGTAGTACACCACCATCGCGCCTTGATCATCATCTTGTTTGTTGTAATCTGCAATTAGACGTAAATTAAAATTCTCTTGCGGTTTCCAGAGAATCTGACCGCGGACACCTTCGCGATCTGTATTGTTATAATCTTTACCATTATAGGTATTATCAATAAAACCATCCTGAGTGGTTTTATAAAATGAGAGTCGGCCTGCTACATTTTCGGATAGAGCATCTGAAAACGTTCCTTTAGCCTGCAAATAATTGCGTGACCCAAAAGAAATTTCAGCAGAATGGTCTGGGTCGAAGGTAGGCTGTTTTGAGCTAATATTTAATAAGCCCGCCGTGGTATTTTTACCAAATAATGTCCCTTGTGGCCCGCGTAATAATTCGAGTTGAGCAATATCTAATAAATCAAATACAGCCATGCCGGGGCGACCTAAGTAAACATTGTCCAGATAGACCCCAACACTAGCTTCCAAACCATCACTGGCTGGGTTATTGCCCAAACCTCGAACCGCTACACTAGATTGACGAGGGTTCAAGAAAGCAACATTAAGGCTGGGCAGGGCTTGTTGTAGATCTTCAAGTTTACTGAGTTTTTGTGTTTCCAGTGTTTTGGCACTTAAAATACTAATGGGTGTTGGAACATTTTGTGCTTTTTCTTCACGTCTTCGTGTCGTCACAATGACATCTGCAAGCTGAATAACATCATCTGCTTTACTGTTTGACTGTGAATTTGACGTACTGGCTTCTGTTACCGCTGTATCTGAAGTAGTGGGAGTGTCCTCGGCATAAACAATAGATGAATATCCTGCACACCCTATAAGTGAAATAAACAGACTTTGCGTGATTTTATTTAAAACTAATCTTTTTCTCTTGAAGTAAAAGGTGTGCTTTTGAACTGACATTAATGACTCCATTTTGTGTTTTCTTTGTGATGATTTTAATTTTTATGTAATTGAACACTGTCATTATCAGTACAAACTTAAGTTTATATTTTGATGATCTTATCTTTATATTTAATAGTAATATTTTAAACCTAGACCTTTTAGAATATTGTTCAGGCGGCAAATGTAAAAGCCAGCATTAGGTGCTGGCTTAGTTAAATCTAAATACTAATCTGTTCGTTATTTTTATGCTTCAAACGGTTCTAGCTGATCATTCTGTAATAATCTTCGTTGTTGCACATTTTCAATCACACCATTTTCTTTGACATAAGTTGCCCATTCTTTGAGTAATTCATCGAGCTTTTCTGGATATTGTTTTGCCAAATCCTGAGTTTCGCCTTTATCATTTTTAAGGTTATATAGCTGCCAGCGATTCGGACCATTTGGCGCAGGGATGAAGAGCGCTTTCCATTCGCCTTTGCGCAGAGCCTTTTGACCAAACAACTCCCAGCCTGTGACATGATCTTCACTGTGAATATGATCTTGTTGTAGTTGTAAATAAGGCAAGATAGAACGTCCACGGAGTGGTACCAATTGACGACCTTTATACACCTGACCAGGATGCTGAATATTTAAATAATCTAACAGTGTTGGTAGTAAATCCATGACTGTCAGAAACTCGTGACTGATCTGATTTTGGCGTTTAAAACCGGCGTAGTGAATGAACGAAACTGTTCTAATTCCACCTTCGCTAGTATGTGCTTTATATAGACGGGCAGGAGCAGTGGCTGCTTGTGCCCAATGTTCTCCGTACCAAACATATGAGTTTGCTCGTCCAATATTATCAATACTGTTATCGTAATATTGCTCGATAATTTCATTAAGTTGGCCGCCAAAGACGGGTAGAGCTTCAAGTTGAGCACCTTCTGCACCATTGTCTGATAGAAAAATAACAATGGTATTGTCCAATTCCTCTCGATCTTTGAGGTATTCCACCACACGTCCAACGTTTTGGTCCATACGATCTACCATGGCCGCATAGACTTCCATAATTCTTGAAGACTTATCACGTTGCTCTTGAGTAAGATTTTCCCAGAATGGAGTTCTAGCGAGGACAGGGTGAATCGTTGTGTCCGCATCTACCAATTGAAGTTGCTTGAGTTTCTCAAGGCGCTGTTCACGCAATTTAACGGGGCCATCCGCATAACGTCCTTTATATCGATCTATATCTTCCTGAGGTGCCTGTAAGGGCCAGTGCGGTGCAGAGAAAGGTAAGTATGCAAAAAAAGGACGTCCTTGGCGTGCTTCATCATCTTGTAAAAAGTCTAGAAGCCGAGTGGTAAAATAATCTGATGAATAAAACCCTTGGGGTAGTTCTTCCGAAAACTTATCATCTTCTGCATAGAGTCCTTTTGTTGACTTAAGTAAGCGTGGAATTTGGTCCTCTGGAATATCAGCTTCAAATAGATAATGATTAGCAGCACCAGGTAATAGTACAAAAGAACGTTCAAACCCTTTTTTTATTGGAAAATATTCTGGTTTTAGTCCCAAATGCCATTTCCCAGACATAATGGTGTAGTATCCCGCATCTTTTAATAATTCTGGTAATGCGGCAACTTTGTTATTTAACACACCTTCGTAGCCTTCTTTACCTTCTAGCTCTGGGGTAAGGGCCTCTGCCATGGTTCCTAAACCAGCTAAATGATGGTCAGTACCTGAAAGTAACATTGCACGAGTGGGGGAGCAGGTTGACGCCGTATGAAAATTAGTCAGTCTTAAGCCGTTTAATGCTAATTCATTCAAATGAGGTGTATTGATTTCTCCGCCAAAAGCACCTAAATCTGAAAAGCCTAAATCATCTGCCACAATCAATAAAATATTAGGTTGTTTTTTGATATTTACATCTGTCATGTTTTATCCAACAAAGCGACTAAAACGCTTAGTGTAAATATGACAAATTTTTATTCTGTTTCTATTCTGACAGTTATCTCCTAATAAAATCATATCATTATGACAAAAGCAGATATATCAAAGAAACTTAGTGGTACTGTTGAACTGATGAGTCTGAGCAATATCGCTTAGTTTTTCAAAGTCCAAAATAAAGATTTGGTTATATTTAACCTCAATGATGTTTTGGTTCGAAAGCGCTGCTAGTTCTTTATTAATGCTTTGTCTTGAAGTCTGCAAAAGCTCTGCCAGATTTTCCTGACTCAATTTGAGATTCAGTAAAATTTTATCTTTATCCTGATAGGAATGATAATCCACTAGAAAAACTAGTTTTTTAGCGAGACGAGTTTGCAATGTTTCAGTTGAATAAATGAAATTTTGTTCACGATTTAGCTGTGTTCTTACACAGATTAATTTCAACACCATGAATAAAGCATCTGCGTTATTTCTGATGACATCCATAAACAATTGGCCAGGAAGGTTGGCAATTACCGTTCTACCTTGTGCAATATGATCGTGAAGTAGGGGTTGACCCGTTACGATCGGAACAATATTGATTAATGTACCTGAGGGCACAAAAATATCGGTGTGGTATTTGCCTTGAGATGTGCTCCAGCCAAGTTTAAGTGCGCCTTCAAGCAAAATATTGATATCAGTACACGGATCATTTTGATTGTATATCGTTTGATTATGATAATACTTTCTTACTTTTAAATGCTGAATAAGCGTAGATTTCTCTGTATTAGATAAAGATTGAATAACCTGATAATTTTCTAAAATACGAATACTTTTATGAATAAATTCATTCGTTATAATTTGATGATCTGAAGATTGTCCGCCGTCAAAATCATTCTGATATTTTGAGATAGGATTCCTGAACTCGATAATTGATGATGCTTTCATGATAAATCAGAGATATAAACTAAGATTTTAACCAGCTTATCAGAGTTAAAATTTATTCAAATTTCAAAAAAATATAATTTCATATTTAATTTTCATATGTGCGTGTTATTAATTATTTAAATATCAAAATAATTTTTTACGTGATGGATTGTCTCTGAAATAACAGAATAAGCCGCCGTTTCTGATAAAAATTCAGTCATATATTATGACAGGAAATTAACATGACTACATTTATTCAGAAACCAGCACAACAACTACAAGTTAAAAAATTAACTGGTCGAATTGGGGCTGAAATATCAGGCATTCATTTAAGCTCTGAGCTTGATTCATCAACCGTTCAGTTTATACACGATGCGCTACTAGAGCATAAAGTACTCTTCTTTCGAGGCCAGCAACATTTGGGGGACACCGAACAAGAGAAATTTGCAGAATTGTTTGGTTCACCTGTTAAACATCCAACAGTACCAGCAGTAGATGGCACAGATTTTATTTTTGAACTTGACTCACAAAAAGGTGCACGAGCCAATTCTTGGCATACTGATGTTACTTTTGTCGATGCTTATCCTAAAATTAGTATCTTGAGAAGTCTAATCATCCCTGAAACAGGTGGCGATACAACGTGGGCAAATACGGAAACTGCTTATGAAGATCTTCCTGAGCTTTTAAAGCAATTTGCTGAACAGTTGGTGGCTGTACATTCAAATGAATATGACTATGGTGGACCAAAACAAAATGTTGAGCCAGAACAACTAGAAAGACTGAAGAAAATTTTTGTATCTACCAAGTATGAGACAGAGCATCCAGTAGTCGTATTACATCCAGAAACGGGCAAGAAAAGCCTATTACTTGGGCATTTTTTCAAACGACTTGTGGGGTTTAGCCAAAGTGATTCGCAGCTTTTGTTTAATATTTTACAAGAAAAAGTAACGCGACCAGAAAATACAGTGCGTTGGCAATGGCAGGAAGGAGATGTGGTGATTTGGGATAATCGCTCTACACAGCACTACGCGGTTAACGATTATGGTGATCAACATCGCGTTGTACGCCGAATTACACTTGCAGGTGAAGTAACGACTGGTGTACATGGCTTAAAAGGTAAAACCACATTACCCAAAGATTTATCAGCAGAACAACTCGAAAAAGCCAAGCTTCACGCTGTTTTAAATGCCAACTAAAGACTATTTTAAGCATGCAGAACGTCACTGTCGTTAAGCAGTGACGTTGTATATGTTGTTGAGAAAAACGATATGGCCACACTATCAAAACGTAATCGATTTATCTGGATTATTCCTGCGCTTATTTTTGTCGCTTTGCTACTGTTTATTTTCAAACCATCTTCATCAGCACCATCAAAAACAACAAATCAGACTGAAAACATTGTAAAAATTCGAATTGCAGTACCTGATCTAAGCAGTAGTGAAAGACACAGCAGCGGCACACCCTTAGTTGATTATATATATTTAAATCAGTCACTTGAAAAAGAATTTGCAAAGAAAAAAATTCAGGTTGAATGGCAATTTTTTAAAGGTGCAGGGCCAGTAATCAATGAAGCCTTAGCCAATAAGCAATTAGATTTTGCTTTTTTAGGTGACTTAGCAGCCATTATTGGCAAATCGAATCAAATTGATACCACGTTACTGGTAGCAACTGGTCGGCACATAGATGCTTATTTGGGCGTTTTGCCAAATAAAGGATATACCAGTCTCGAAGAGTTAAGAGGTAAACGAATAGCAATTTTTCAAGGAACTGCTATGCAATTATCGTTTGATCAATATATCGAGCGATATGGCTTTACTGAAAAAGATTTCCGCATTATTAATTTGGATCCTGCTGCGGCCAATGCAGCACTTGCAGCTAAGCAAATTGATGCCAGCTGGGGTTTAATGCCAATTCTAGCGCTCAAACAACAGAAAATTGTAGAGGTTCCTCTGAGTACTGGGCAGAGACAAGATGGAGCTGGCACAATTCAATCAGGTTTGGTGGGTCGTAGTGAATTTATTAAACAACATCCTGAAATTGTCCAAATATTGGTCAATACTGTTTTACAATCAGCACATTGGGTTTCACAGCCTGAAAACCGCGATAATGCTATTCAACTTGTCACCAAAAATGCTGGATTCCCAACAGAACTCTATGCATTGAGTCTACAAGACAAAGCCTTAAAAACAGTTTTTTCACCACTTTTGGATGAATATTATCTAGGGCATCTACAAGAAGGTGTACAGACTGCATTAAAGGCCAAACTGATAAAACGCGATGTTGATGTAAAACAATGGCAAAATGCTGAGTTTGTCGAACGAGGGATTCAACAGTTGAATTACGTCAATTATTGGAACTCTTTAAAATAAAATGATTAATTTAATTTAGCTGTGTAAAAAGACCTTAGCTAAGGTCTTTTTTATAAACCTCATTACGCATCTAAAATAATTAATGATTCTTTGTAGAGGCAACAAGTATAGTTAGATGTACAGCAACAGAATCAATGACCTAATCATGAATTATACAACTGTTCGTATAATGTATATTATGTTAAATAGAAGATTTGGAAACCTACCATATATAAGGCTCTGGCTACTCTGCATTGTTACTACGCCGTTTATACTTCACTAAACTGAATTATTAAAAGCTTCTTCAATTGCATCTGTTGCCCAAGCAACTTACTAGCCCTTAACGCGCGCTTAACGACTTAAACTGACTAACCCTATTTCTAATCTTAGCCAGAATAATTCTCTACACAGCTTTTAATTGTAATTACATTTTTAATTTGCCCTAGCTAGAATGCGTAAGCTACTTACCACCTTTACGGGCTTCATTTTTGGCTACTGGCTACTGTGATACAGATTTCTTTCCCTAAATCGCCTTTTGAGCATTAAAGTTATTAATTTACTTAGGCTAAATTCGAATATATTGATTATTTATATCTT
>NZ_JRVL01000215.1:0-5843 GCF_054823985.1 Acinetobacter sp. GN11
TTTTTAATAACATTTTCATCAAGCCCAGCAAAATAGAAGTTTGCAATTAGGGATAATATAAAAAGAAGAAATAAAACAAATGCTCCTTTTAGTTTTTTCATAAGAAAAAATATAATTGGAACAAGAATGTAAAATTGAACTTCAACTGTAATCGTCCATAAAGCTCCATTGGGTGTACCTACACCCCAGAATTTTAAAATTTCTGGTGTATAAAACTGTAAAATTGTTAATTGACCAATTAACCATACATAAAAACTTGTATGTGTAAGTAGTGAAAATGAAGAGAAGAAAATGAGAAGTAAAACTGTAATAAATAAGCATACATATAGGGCAGGATAAAGCCTTAATATTCGATTAATACTGTATTTTTTAATATCATGGTTACGATCAAATGCCCAAAAGATAAGAAATCCACTAACAGTAAAGAATATTGGGACACCAGGAAAATATTGTAAAAATTTATCAAAAAATTCACGCAATAAACCATTTATTTTCAGATGATTTAGACTATGCATATATACGACTTGGCAGGCTGCTAGAAGTCGAATCAGGTCGAAATTATTAGTCCGGGGAATTGATAAGAGCATATCCATATTGACTGTTGTTATTAAAATTGAAAGCAATTCTACAGGGCAGCTAAATCCTAGTCGTTGAGTTTTTTTATGTTTATGTTTTTGTTTGTATCAAAATATGTTTTCTTAAGTTCATACCTTAGACTAGATTAAGTATTTGTAATTTAAACATTAAGAAAAAATATTATCTAAGATGTGCCTATAAAAATTTAGTTGCTCTTAAAGAAACTTTAACGTAGCACGGTACTTCTTACTATCGCCAAGGGCATATAAAAGTTATGGGTATGAATTACAGCTCTAATTTGTAGGCCTACTTGAAAGAGTAGGCTATTTTTTGTGCTATCTGTAAAGTTTTTCGATGGGGCTTTAACATAAGAGGAAGCTACATCTAAAAAGTTATTCCTTATTGCTGCGAGGAATGAGTTTCAGCTCTAAATTTTTAAAATCGATGACTTGATTAGATGAATCAACAAGCTTTAATTTGAGTTGATCATCTGAATTCTTCTTAAAAATTTTCACGACATCTTTATCTGCTTCAATAAAATTACTACCAGATTCAAGCATGGCAAGCAAAACAATATTTAAGCTTTTACCTTTTGGGGTGAGTAAGTATTCTTTGCGCTCTCGTACACCCACTTCCTTATAAATTGATAGTTCAAATATTTCTAATTGGATGAGGTGTTTTAGACGATTAGATAAAATTTGCTTCGATATACCTGTATTTTCTAGAAAATCATTAAATTTCGTTACACCGTAAAAAGCTTCTCTCAACAATAGGATCGTCCAACTATCGTTCAATATCTCAGCAATTTTGAAGATTCCACATACATCTACTGAAAATCTATGATTTGGAATAATTTGATTTGACATCAGAGATGGCTCCAATTAACATGAGTCTATAATTTAGACCTAGATTTGATTCAGGTAGCATTATGCCATTTATAAATATACAAACTATAGAGGGTTTACTAGATAAAGAGAGTAAAGCCGAGCTTTTCAAACGAATAACAGATTTATTTGTAGAGATAGAAGGAAAGGGAAATCCAGCTTTTCAAGAGCATGTCTGGATACGAATTGATGAATATCCACCTGAACAGTGGCAATTAGGTAGCTTAAGGCCAACGAAGGAAATGATTGAGTTAATGACTACAGTTAAATGATTGTTTTGTGCCTTTTACTAAAGCTGTATTGGTAAATCATAAGTTGCAAGTTAAGTATTTGCTAACCTGTTTTCAGGATATAAAGCTCATATCATTAATAATAATGTGAGTGTTGTCATTTGTGTAAAAGCTCTTTTCGGAGGGCTTTATTATTTTATTCAAAATTAGAAGGTCAGCTACTTTGTCGACTGATTTATCAACTTTTAATCTATTGATAAACATTATTTTCCTTTTCAAGCCATGTGAGTTTTGACAAAATGCAACACGTCACAATGGTCAATTCAATTCTGACAATAATTTATAGCTTTGTCAGGATTTTACATGCTCCATATTTATTTCTATTTAATTCAAATGTTTGGAAGTAGTTTCTAATGGAAACACAATATAAGGTGTTATGCGTCTGTTTAGGAAACATTTGCCGTTCTCCCACGGCTGAAGTGGTTTTCAGACATTATTGTGATGCACATCAACTTAATGTCATTGTCGATTCAGCTGGAACGAGTAATTATCATCCAAATAAAGCACCTGATCAGCGTAGTCAGCTGCACGCTAAAAAAAGAGGTTATGACTTATCGTCTTTACGTGCCAGGCAGCTTTCAACTCAAGACTTTTTAGAGTTTGATTTGATTTTGGCAATGGATCACCAAAACTTTGATGATATTCATCACATGCTACAAAGTGCGGTTTCTCAGTTTGGCACTCATCAAATTCGTGCAAAAGTAGCTTTAATGAGTGAGCATGATCCTGAATATCCGCAGCAAGCCTTACCTGATCCTTATTATGGCGGTGCAGATGGCTTCGAGCGCGTACTTGACCAATGCGAGTCTAGTAGTTTGGCGTGGATTAATATTTTAAAAAAACAATTGAATGTTTAAGAATAGGTTTTTCAATACAATGCAAATTCAGAGTCAGGTACAGCTTAAGCCATTCAATACATTAAGTTTAGATGCAACAGCTTCACATTACACAAAAGTCGCTAATATTCAGGATATTGAAGAAGCTTTGGATTTTGCTAAGCAGCATCATTTAAATGTAGTTGTGTTATCGGGCGGTAGTAACATGCTGTTGCCGCAGCAGATCAATGCCTTAGTGATTCATCTTGATATTCAAGGAATTGAAGTTTTATCAAATGATCATGATTTTGTTCGAGTTAAAGTTGGCGCGGGCCAGGTCTGGCATGATTTCGTTTTATATAGCACTCAGCAAAATTGGTTTGGTTTGCAGAATCTAGCGCTTATTCCAGGGTTAGTGGGTGCTTCACCTGTACAAAACATTGGTGCTTATGGGGTAGAGGCGGGCGAGTTTATTGAGTCGGTACAAGTGTATGACCGTAAATTAAAAGAAACTCAGACAATTTTAGCTGCTGACTGCCATTTCGCCTATCGTCATAGCATTTTTAAAGATGACCCAAACCGTTACATCATTACGCATGTGACTTTTAAATTGCTTAAACATCCCCATTTAAAGCTTAACTATGGTGATTTGAAGCAAGCAGTTGGAGATAATCAGACTGCCGAGAACTTACAAAATCAAGTCATTCATATTCGTCAAAGTAAACTCCCTGATCCAAAAGAATATCCAAATGTGGGAAGTTTCTTTAAAAATCCGATAGTTAATCCTCAAGAATTTGAGCGCTTAGTCACACAATTCTCAACAATTCCACATTATCCTCAAGCGAGTGGAAACGTTAAAATTGCAGCAGGATGGTTAATTGATCAGGTGGGTTGGAAGGGTAAACAACTTGATATGGTGGGTATGTTTCACAAACAGGCATTGGTTTTGGTGAATTATGCCAATGCATCTCTTACTGATGTAAAGAAAACTTATCAGGCTGTACAACATGATGTTGATCAGCGTTTCCATATTATGTTAGAACCAGAGCCTGTGCTTTATAACAGTTTAGGTTTAATTGAAAATCATACGGAATAGTTTTATGCCACAAGTACACTTAATGGTACGTTTAGTACAAGTAGTCACCGCGCTATTTTTACTATTGGGCTGTTTCGTGGTTTTTTTATATTCGCCGTTTTATTCAAAATTAATTGTAGCTGGACTTAATTATTTTGTACCGGTTGATGTTAATCAAGTCGCTGCTGAAAGCCAGAGACAGGCTGCCTTAAGTGAGCATGACAATTTAGAACCAGGCTCAAATCTATGGATTGCTCGTCAAGCATATTTAAAGCTGACTGAAAAAGCTTTACGTGAAAAAAAGACAACAGATCTGACCTATCTTCAAGAAAACTATAAGGCTTTGCAGCAAATTATTCTTTTAGAAGAAAAGGAACAAGATTCAGAAGCAGCCGCTTCCGTAACGGTTCCTTTAGTGGTTAAAAACTCAGAAATTGATGCTGCCGATGAAGTAAGTGCTCCTATTGATGAAGCTCTCTTTATTAATAGTTCGGAAAATAAAGCACTTACAGAGCAATATACTGAGTTTTTAGCAAGAAAACCTGTGGTACCAGAGCATCAAAAAGCTGTTAGTGAACCTGAACAGAAAATCGAATATGTGCGTAAAAATCCATTACCAGTGCAACCTAAAAAGTTATCAGAACCTTATGCAATTGTTGTGTTGGGTGGAGGATTAACTTTAGATAAAAATGGTAAGGATATTGTTGTTAATGGCTATACGCGTTTACGATTAGAAAAAACTTTAGAAGTTGAAAAACAAAATCATCTCCCGATTGTGCTTAGCGGTGTAGAAGCACCCTATATGCAAGCTTGGTTAAAAGAGCGAGGCGTTGATGCAAAGCTACTAGAAAAACGTAGTATGAATACTTGTGAAAATACAAGATTTAGTTCTCTATTGCTTCAGAAAAAGGGTGGAGCACCGACGGTCATGTTGGTTACAGATGAATACCATATGCCGCGTACTCGCCGATTATTTGCTTTAAATGGTATAGAAACCATTCCTGTTGTGGCTCCAATGCCAACACCACTGACACGCTGGCAACCAAGTGTGCAAAATTACGATCATAGCCGTCGTGCAAATTATGAATTACTTGCGACAATTCGCGACATGTTGTTTGGCTCAAGTGATTGTCGAGAGGTACCTTAATGTCAGATATCCCATTTCTCAATCCTGCCGTATTAAAACAATTAGATTTACCGGTTCCTAACCGTGATCTTACGCCACAGGTTCTAAGTCCACTTAATTTAAATACATTAGAAGAACCATCTCGAGATTTACTGGCTTACCGTAAGTTATATGGTTTGCATTTACTTGAATGTGATCATTGGCAGGGCTATGTTCAAATGCCTTTGTTCCGATTACATGTGCAAGTTTTCAAGCCTAAAGTAGAAAAAATACAAGGTACCGTCTGTTTATTACATGGCTATCTTGAGCATAGTGGTATTTATCAGCCTATTATTCGTGAAATTCTTGAACAAGGCTTTAGTGTCATTACCTATGACTTACCAGGGCATGGTTTAAGTAATGGCTCACCAGCAAGTATTCAAAATTTTGATCATTATCAACAAGTTCTGATGGCTGTTTATCAATATGTAAAACATGCAGATCAGTTACCGAAACCTTGGGTAGGAATTGGTCAAAGTACGGGTGGCGCAATTTGGATGCATCACTTATTGGAATATGCTGAAAAACGCCAAGATCCGATTGTAGATAGAGTCCTATTACTTTCTCCTTTGATTCGCCCTGCAAAAACAGCATGGTGGCATAATCCAGTTGGATTGGGCATTATTCGCCGTATTAAGCGCCAAGTACCAAGACACTTTAGACGTAATAATCATAATCCTGAATTTTTACGCTTTATTCGTTTAAAAGATCCTTTACAACCTCGAATGATGGGCATGGATTGGATTTTGGCAATGTCTAAATGGATGCAAGAAATGGAAGAGCGGCCAGCTTGTCGTATTCCCGTCTGGCTTGCACAAGGTGCTCTTGATCAAACGGTTGATTGGCGTTACAACATTGAATTTATTCGTCGCAAATTTAGGTTGCAAACGTTATTAATGCTAGAAGAAGGATCTCATCAATTAATTAATGAACGTGCGGATATACGTGCAGCTTTAACGGGATTGATTCCAGCATTTTTACATGCGAAGCCAAAACATTTTTATTATTAAAAAATAATGCATCTATCCAAAAAAATTG
>NZ_JRVL01000026.1:0-12321 GCF_054823985.1 Acinetobacter sp. GN11
TTTAACTCTTAGGTAACGTAACAAATCACCATCATCTTGTGAAATAGGTGTAATTAAACTTCTTTCCTTTTCTAAATAACTTAACGCATCATTATTTTCGATGATTGGGTGGTCGAATAAAAAGCTGACATAAAAACTGAAATCACCTCGTCCAACAAGGTCTTGCCAGTGATCATAAATTTTTATCGGCTGATGATAATCAACCAACATTTGTGCCATTTTACGATCTACAACATAGGCATACGCATACGCTAGTTTTTCGAGATAGTCGTAATCAACTTTTAGAATTTTTTGGTTATACAACTCTTCGGGTAAAAACTTTCCTCGAACACGATTGCATATTTTCATTTGAATACCGCCCAAGCTTAGGAAAAAGCACGGACCTAGATTCAAAGAACTAATATGTTTTTCTAAGTCTTGGAAATCAATTTCAAAACGTTCGATCACATCATCTTCAAAAATAATTGCATATTCTTCATCGGAGTTTAAAAAATCTTTTAGTGCAGCAATATGAGACATGGCACAACCAAGCTCGCCAGGCGTCATCGGTTTTTTCTTGCCTGCTACACCTTGTTGAAAATATTCACTGACGCTTAAATTTTTACCGATTACCCCAAATTGCTTAAATTCATCGCGATATTTGTAAAATGTTGCTTGAGAGTACAACTTTTTTAAACGTTCACTATTAGCAGATTCAATACTGATTAAATATTTTTTCATTTCATTCAAATGTTAAAATGAGTCAGGGATAGTCTATCTAATTATAGTTATATCGAGTGTAAAATTTAATGCTAAATCGCCTGATTCAAAAAAAATGGTACAAATACCAACAAGCAAAAAAAGCAAAATCTTTTGACTCTCATTGGTATATGCGTTTTGGCTGGTTAGAACAACCATTTACAACACTTGAGCAATTAGATTCTCTCTTTGAGATCCACTCCCCTAAAAAGTTTACATTTGCAGATAGCTTTTATGCTTATGAAAATGGTCGTCATTTTATTTTTTTTGAAGAAGTAGATGACGAACACCCTGTAGGCTTTCTTTCTGTTTTAGAAGTCTTTAAAGATGGAACTTACAAACCACCAGAGACAATCTTAAAGCTCGACTACCACCTTTCTTATCCTTGTATATTCAAAGTAGAAGACACTTGGTACATGATCCCAGAAACTTCTGCCAACAAAACGATTGAACTGTGGAAATGTACTGATTTTCCGCTGAAATGGGAAAAGCATTCTAATCTGATCGAGAATATTGAAGCAGTTGACAGCACACCTTTTTATCATGAAGGCTTATGGTATCTTTTTACTTCAACGCGTCGTGATTGTAAGAAATTTGGTGACCGTTTAGATCTATTCTTTACCGAAGATATTTTAAATCCGAACTGGCAAGAGCACCCAATGAACCCAGTGTGCCGAGGCAGTCAGCAGTTCCGTATGGCGGGTAAACCTTTTATTTATAAAGGGCAACTGGTTCGACCAAGCCAAGATTCGTTAAAACGCTATGGCGGCAATATCGAATTAAAGGGAATTACTCAGCTTAGCCCGACAGTTTATGAAGAAAAATTACTAGAAGTGGTTTTACCAGACTGGAATGCAGCAGATGACGGTTGCCATACCATTAATGTCGAAGATAACTTCGTAGTACTTGATGCCATCCGCCTTACGCCAAAAAATAATTAAGTTTTTAGCAGGCCTTTATAAATATTAAGCGTCTGCTCGGCCATGGCTGGCACAGTTAATTCAGCTTTGGCTTTTTCATACAGAGGGCTAAAGTCATTTTGTGCATCTGGCTTAAGTGCAGCTTGAATTGCGCTTGCTAGGCCTTCTGCATCTCCAATTTCTGCTAGATATCGTTCTGGCAGCCACTCGATCACACCATTCACTTTAGTTGAAGCCATAGCTTTATCGGCCTGTAAAGCCTCGACCATTACGAGTGGAAAACCTTCACGGTCAGAAGATAAAACTACAACATCTGCCAACTGAACCAGATCACGCGCATCAGTTCTAAACCCAAGAAAAGCGACCCGATTTTGCATATTTAATTCACTGACTTGTTTCTCTAAACTTGCTCTAAGTGAACCATCACCTACAATCCATAAATTGGCATCGATATGTTGCAGCGATTCAATCAATAAACTGATATTTTTTACTGGTTCTAGACGTCCAATACACATGACAACTTTTTTGCTAGGGTCTAGTTCAGCAAAATCTTTTTGAATCGATTGAAGTAATTTTTCTTTATTTTCAGCTGTAAGAGCAGGTTGAGGATAAACCCCATTGTAAACCACATGTGCTTTAGACTCGGGAATCCCTTGTGTGAGTGCTTGGCTCACCGCAATAACCGCATCGCCGGCTAAATAGGCAGATTTATTCTTTTTGGTACCATGTACCGTCGTTACAAATTTTGGGCCAACTAAAAATGGCTTAATTCGGGCAATCAGCTCAGCCGCCTTTCCCGCTTGTGCATGAACAATAGCAGGTTGAATTTGTTGGATCAGATTTTTAAGTTGCCAAAGTAAAAAAATATTCCAGCGGCTACGTGCAAAATCAACAGCATGAAAATGTACTTGTTGGCTAAACTTGTCTAGATAGCAAGGATGTGCAATCACATGTACTTCATGATTTAAAGCGAGCTCATTAACAAGATTAAAAGTGTGCTGCTCTAAACCACCAATTCCACCACTCGTTGCCAATACCTGAACAATTTTCATAGCTTGCCTACTTATTTTTTATCTTTATTCATAGTTTGTTCAAATAGTTTGGCTTCTTTTAGAAATGCATAAAACGCGTTAATCATACTATTTACGAAACCGCGCCAACCATTTAAGAAACTACGGCGAATAAAATAAGACTTCATAAAAGTCACTGGCATTACAAAAACCAATTTTGCAATGCTTGGAGACTTTCCTTTTTGGAATTTCTCTAATGCTTTTAAATTGGAATATTGGTTATTTTTTTCGACTTTCACGAAAATGCTCGACTCGCCATAATGATAAATATCATGTTGAGCGCGCTGAGATTCACCATCCACAATCACATTTTCATGGACTTTATTGGCAAGATCGTAATGCCCTTTAGACTTGCGAAAAAAACGCACCTTTGCATGCTTTTTAGTATGTTTGCTGTTGGGAACACCTAAGAACACATCATTAATGGGTGTGATTAATGCATCAAGCTTGTTCTGTTGAATGGTCTCAACAATCTCTTGTTTTAACTCGTTAGATAAGACTTCATCACCATCTAAATTGAGTACCCAATCATTTCGGCATTTTGCTAAAGCCAAACTTTTTTGCCCAGCATAACCTTGCCAATCTTGATGAGAGATTTGCGTATTTTCAAAGCGCTCTGCAATTTCATAAGTATTGTCAGTACTGCCAGAGTCTAAAATAATGACTTCATCAAACTCACTGACACTTTGCAAAGTTCGCTCTAACCAAGCACCACAATTTAAAGTGACAACATAGACACTACATGGAATTTTATTCATAACTTATAACGTCCTTTAGCAAGGGCGATACGCATCTGTAAAGCATTCATGGCACCATGCGTGCTGACACGTGGAATATTAAATTGATTAATTGCTTCGTACTCTTCGATTTTTTTACGAGTTGATACGGCGTTTTTAAAGCCAATCTCTTGCGCCATTTTCTGGTGCTTTTCGTTAAATCGACCAAATGGATAGGCAAAGCTCGGGCATTTTCCAACTAATGCTTCAACATCTTGTTTAGACTCAAGCATCTCTTGATAAGCAGTTTGATCGTCAAGCTTAAGTAAGTTCACATGGTGTTGCGTGTGCGCACCAAATTCAATCAAACCAGAATTTGCCATTTCATGAATTTGCTCATGAGTTAGCTTTTCGATGCCTTCAATTTGCGTTGCCAAATAAATGGTTGCCTTTGCATTATATTTTTTAAGTAATGGATGGGCATATAGATAATTATCCATAAAGCCATCATCAAAACTTAAAGCAACAACGTTCTTTTGACCTCGATATTGTTCAAGCTCAGAGACAAAGCAAAAAGTAGCTTTTTTACGCGTCAACAACTGTAAGAGTTGTTCAAACTTTTCAGGAGGCATATTCATGCCAGAGGCCGCATCTTTAGGGGTCACCTGATGCAACATGACAATACGTGGTAGTTTGCTCGAACGAAACGGAAGCCAAAATGTATAATTACCCAGCACATATAACAGTGCAGCAAGTGCTAGTAGGCCTACCGCAACGTACAAAAACCACATCATGCATAAACCTCATGTGACCATTCATAATTTTCTGAAAGGGGCTGCTTAAATGTCACTTCAACCATAAATTGGGTGATGCGCTTAGCATTGAAAGATTTGCGTGTTTTCTCCCATCCCTCTTTCGCTATTTTTTCAGCTTGCTCTGGATTCTGATCAAAAAATTGTATCTTTTTGGCCAAGTCGAACTGATCATCAAAGTAAACGACTTCCTGCTCAGTGTAGAGTTTTTCAAAGCCAGGAATTCTTGGACTAAAGGTGAGTAAGCCATTACCGGTCAGTTGTACAATACGGTCAGAACTATACAAGGTTACATCATTACGGCGTGAGTAATTGAGTCCCATTTTTGTCTCAGACAGAACTTTATAATAACCTTTACCGTAAACACCCGGCTGTTCAAAGCAACCATAATATTGATAGTTCACATGGCCTTGTTTCAATGCATCTGCCAAATCTTTTAAGAACTTCTCACGCTCAGGTTCTTTATAAACCACGCCACAGAAAATAAAAGTCTTGTCTGTGTTAGCGTTTGAAAATTGTTGTAGCGTTTCTACATTACGGTGACCAACATTTGGCAAATAGGCGACGCTTAAATGAGGCTGCTTTAATTTTTGTAGATATTCGCCACCTGTTGTGCAGAAAATAGCGTCCAGATAAGGTGAAAATGCTTTTACGAAATCGAGTTTGCTTTCGAGATAAAGCGGGTCAACATACCAAAATGCAATTTTAGTATTTGGATAAGATTCTTTAATCTGTCTGAGAACATCTGGACTCATTAAATCACTATGCCCGATGAGTACCAGATCAGGTTCAATATTATTAACGACTTTTAGTACTTCTTTATTGGCCCAACTGGCACCCAGTTTTTTTGTTTTAAAAATGGTTCCCATGCGAGCCATGTCACGAAAACTAAAGTCATAAACGAAATGGCCATTTTCAATTAATCCGGCAGAAATTTTACGGTCTGTGCAGTAAAAATGGGCGCCTTGTTTATTAAAGCCAAAATTCGCAATATGCAATATTTTCATTTATTTACTCAAAATAAAAAATTTAATTTTTCGCTAAAAGATATGTTGCCACACGGTCTGCTTCTTTAAAAGCATAAGGTTGTGGTAACTGTACAACACAAGTCTGCTGTGAAATTAATTTTGATTCTAACATTTGATCAACTGAGTAGGTAATGCGGTCGTCTTTCAAACGGTCCATTGCCATTACCCCTACTCGACAACCCGCAGTAAGTGCCTCAAAAATCATAGATACGCTATCTTCTGTCACCCAAACAGCTTCTGCTTTTTGCATTTCTTCAAAAATCCAGCCTTGAGGTGTTTGCTCAACCGGAAATATTTGCAAATGTGTGGCAAAGCTTTGCTGTCTTAAAATATCGATAAATCCTGCTGGTGTTCGGCGTGAAGTCGTCAGAATAATTTCAGCATCTGGATTATTCTCAACAATTTTTTGAACACTGCTTAATACTTTGTCTTGGTTCCATTGATGTCGTTTAGATGAACCACCTAAAGCAATTAAAACTCTGGCTGCTTGATGGCGATTTTCATTACGAATTGGATTGAGTGCACCACGCGTGACAATCACATGGCTATCGGCATGAATACCGTCATGTTCTGGAATAACAGCATAATCAAAACAAACCACAGGTAAGTTCGGCTTCATCAAAATAATAGTTTTAGCTTTTCTAAAAATTTTACCGAGTAACCAGACCCTAAAATGAGTGTGACTGCCAACTCCAAATATAAAATCGGGGGCTTGTTGAAATAAGGAGTTTTTTGAAGAGAAAAGTACCTGAATTAAAGAAATAATAGGTAAATCAGAAATGAGGATCTCTTCAAAAGTTGTATCTGCCTGTTGTCTTCGCATCGCCTGAAACAAGCCTAATGCTTGTGAACGATGTCCTGCCTTACCATCAGAGACATAGACAATATGCATAAAAGCTCCATAAGCCAAAAATAAAAAGGCGAAACCAAAGTTCGCCTTTTTATGTTAACGGATTAACTTATTTTACGTAAGTTAACCAGTGTTCATATTTCGGATTTCTACCTTGAACTGCATCAAAGTAAGTCTTTTGAATTTCAGTAGTAATTGGGCCACGGCCACCTGAACCAATTGGACGGTCATCGTATTCACGAATTGGTGTTACTTCCGCAGCAGTACCAGTAAAGAATGCTTCATCTGCAATGTAGAATTCATCACGTGTAATACGACGCTCAACAACTTGATAACCAAGATCTCTAGCAATCGTCATTACTGTTTGACGTGTAATGCCATCAAGCGCACCACCAGCGATATCTGGAGTGTGTAAAACGCCATCTTTAATTAAGAATACGTTTTCACCAGAACCTTGGCATACATAGCCTTGTGGGTCCATTAACATAGCTTCATCGTAACCAGAATGTGCAACTTCTTGGTGAGCAAGAATTGACAACGTATAGTTACCAGATGCTTTTGCTTTACACATGGTCACGTTTGGATGATGGTGAGTAAACGATGAAGTTTTAACGCGAATACCATTCGCCATTGCTTCATCACCAAGGTATGCACCCCACGCCCATGCTGCAACTGCGGCATGAATGGTGTTATTTGTTGCTGCAATACCAAGTTTTTCTGAACCGATCCAGATGAGGGGACGTAAATAGCAAGAAGCTAATTTATTTTCACGAACTACATCGATTTGTGCTTGTTCAAGCGTTGCTTGGTCATACGGTACTTTCATTTGATAAATTTTTGCTGAATTTAACAAACGTTTTGTGTGGTCTTGCAGACGGAAAATGGCAGTACCTTTAGGCGTTTCATAAGCACGAACACCCTCAAATACGCCCATACTGTAGTGTAAAGTATGTGTTAAAACGTGAATCTTTGCATCACGCCAATCAATTAATTTTCCATCTTGCCAAATAAAACCATCACGATCAGCCAAATTCATGGAACACTCCAAATTGTTATAAAATCATTCACTATCCAACTCAACCGAAGCGGTTGGGTCTATTAATCTTTGCCATAAATTGCAAACGACCGCACGGGTACTACGCCAGTCCGCTGCGCTGACTTGCATGGATTGATTTGCAAGGGCTAAACGGTGGCTTTCGGCACGTTCACTAAGATAGGCTCGAATTAATGCTGTGGCATCTTCACTGGATAAGCAGTCTGCTTTAGCAGCATCTTCTAATATTCTTACATTATCAGAATAATGGGCGAGATCGGGTTTCGTCCCGCTCCATGCAAGTACAGCATACTGTGCCATAAATTCGATATCGACGATACCACCTGCGTCCTGTTTTAAATGAAAAATACCATGTTTTTTTTGTTCAGAAGACGAACCTAGATGGTCTTTCATTTTCTGACGCATTTTCAACACTTCTTCACGAACATAAGCCTCATCTCTAGATTGAGTCAATATCTCGCGGCGAAATATTTCAAATTTCTGGCAAAGCACCTCATCGCCAGCAATAGAGCGTGCACGAACGAGTGCCTGATGCTCCCAAAGCCATGCACTTTTCAACTGATAGTGTTCGTAGGCCTTAAGACTTGTCACCAACAAACCCGCCTCACCTGAGGGTCTTAATCGCGTGTCAATTTCATAGACACGACCATCAAGCGTTTGAGTGGTCATGAGCGACATAAATTTTTGAGCAACACGCATCGCAAACTCAAAGCCAGTAATAGACTTCGTTCCATCCGTATCGGCTTGTTCATCTAGATAATGAATAAAGACAAGATCCAAGTCAGAACCATAGCCAAGCTCAATACCACCTACCTTGCCATAACCAATGACAGCAAAGGCTTTGTAATCGAGTGAGCAACGTTTCCCATCGACATCACATGGATAACCATGACGCTTTGCTACAGTCTGATAAGCTAAATGGAGGGTTGCGTTTACACTGACTTCAGCAATATCGGTTAACGCATCAGATACTTTCATTAGCGGGCTTTCAGCTAACACATCGCTTGCAGCGACAGTGAGTACATTGCTCTTTTTAAACAGGCGAAGTGCTCGCATTTGGTCTTCAACCTGATCAATCTCAATGCGAAGCAACTGCTGACGCAAAGAGTCTTCTAAGTCCTTACGCTTTGGCAACTCAAAGTCCATCGATAAAAACTCATCAAGCAGTACGGGATATTGCGTTAGCTCTTCACAAATCCATGGACTTACGGTCGCCATTTTCACTAAGCGTTGTAATGCCCCTTTACTTTCAATCAGCATGACTAAATACACGGTTCGGCGCATGACCGATTCAATCAGCGGCATTAAACGTAAAAGTGC
This sequence comes from Acinetobacter sp. GN11, assembly GCF_054823985.1. NCBI lineage: Bacteria > Pseudomonadati > Pseudomonadota > Gammaproteobacteria > Moraxellales > Moraxellaceae > Acinetobacter > Acinetobacter sp. GN11. The sequence goes on from NZ_JRVL01000026.1 coordinate 8,509, forward strand.
AGTTTGAGGTTGTTCGGACTGTAAGATCACTTCAATTAAATGAGGCCAGAATGTTTTTAAACGCTGGACAGCATTTGAAGGTAATTTTTTGAGTGCATGACCGTGCCAGAATTCATGAATCAGATTTTTCGCATTGTCATCCAGCACTTCATCTAACTGCTGCTCTAACTGTCCAAAGTTTTCAGTTGCGGCATTTGAACTTGTATCTTCAATGAGCTGCTTAAATTGAACTTTTACTTTCTGGCGTTTCTCGTTTAAAAGATCAATAAATTCATTCCAGCTCGCAAAACCTAAGATATCTATAATGCGCTGTCTTAAGTCGACTTCTTCTGGCAATAGCTGGGTTTGTTGGTCATTGAGGGCTTGAATCGCGTGTTCAACACGGCGCAAAAACAGGTAGGAATCTTCAAGTTCTAAAACAGCTTGTCTTTCTAACAAACCAGCTTCACCGATATGCTCAAGGCTGACTAAACATTGGCGGTCTTGCAGCTCACGCTTAGACCCGCCATAAATAAGCTGGAACACCTGAACAATAAATTCAATTTCGCGAATACCACCCGCGCCGAGTTTAATATCATCCTCGATATGACGGCGTAGAACTTCACGCTCAATCATCGCTTTCATATCGCGCATAGCAGCAAAGGCGGTGTAATCGACATAACGACGAAAAACAAAAGGACGTGTCATTTCCAACAAGTCTTGTCCTTCTTTACCTCCTGTCACAACACGCGCTTTAATCCATGCATAACGTTCCCACTCACGGCCATGCTGACTTAAATATTTTTCTAAAGCTGCGTGACTAATTGCTAGTGCCGAGCCATCGCCCCAAGGGCGCAAGCGCATATCAACTCTAAACACAAAACCATCTGCGGTAATATGCTCAAGCAAATAAATGAGTTTTTGTCCCCACAAAATACAGAACTGCTGTACATCAATGCATTTGCGACCATTGGTTTCGCCCTGTTCATCAAAGGCAAAAATCAGGTCAATATCACTCGAGAGGTTAAGCTCTTGTGCCCCGAGCTTACCCATGGCAACTACAATCAACTCTTGAACTTTGCCAGAGTAGCTTATAGGTTCGCCATGTTTACCCACTAGCGCCACACGTGCAAAAGCCTTTGCCGCGCAAATACTGGCATCGGCAAAATCAGAAAGTTCACGAGTGAGTGTGACAACATCGGTAAGCTGATTGGCATCTTGCCAGATCCAGCGGAACATTAAACGACCACGCAAAATACGAAGTGCGCGCATCCAAGGTGTTTCGTCACCAATTCCATCTAATGTAGTTTGTACAAATTGGTAAATTTGATCAGTTGAGAGCGGGGCAGTAAATTGATCTATTTGGTAATCTTGTTCTAAAACAGCCTGATGCAGGCCTAAAACTTGTTCTGCATACTGACTAGCACGCAATGTTTTTTGTAACTGCTCCGCATTCATATAAAAAGCTCTTTTCCTCGTACTCTGTTTTTAGTTATAGCAGTTCGAGTAGTGATAGGAAAAGGGATTAGACTAATTTTGCTTCCGATGATGATTGATATTCGATGTGAGCATCATGACTGTCGTGAGCCGAAGGTAATAAAACTTTAAATGTGGTTCCAACACCTTCTTTGGAACTGACATTAATTTTCCCCTGATTAATCTCGACAAAACGTTTACACAAGCTCAAACCTAAACCCGCACCTTTTTCACCTGCGGTACCTTTAAAGCTGGCAGTAATACGTGGATGGAACAAATTCGCCATTTGTTGCTTGGTCATACCTAGTCCGGTGTCTCGAACTATTATTTCAATATTTTCACCTGCTTGTCTGGCTTCAATAAAGACTTTGCCTGATCCATCAACATCTGTAAATTTCAGCGCATTTGACACCAAGTTTTGAATCACTGAAGTCATCATATTGATATCGGCATAGATTTTTAAATCTTCAGGAACATCATTGAGCAATTCAATATTTTTCTTTAAAGCTAAGGTATATAAAACATCAAAAACGATATTACTGACTTGTCTAAGTTTAAAGTTAATTGGGTGATAAACAAAACGCCCACCCTCAGCCATCGCCCATGTCAGTAAGCTTTCGAGCAAGTTATAGGTCGATTGCGAAGTGTCATATAGATAGTCTGCAATGTTTTGAATGCTTGATTCATCTAAAGTTTCACGCTCTTTGGCGAGTACTTCTGAAAAACCTAGCAGACCATGAAATGGCGCTCGAAGATCATGTGAAATGATTGAAAAGAATTTTGTTTTACTTGAGTTAATCGCGACTTGTTGCTCATAGAGTTCGTTTAACTCTTCATAGTTAAACTTCAACTCGACCTGTTGCATAAAAGTAGAACAGTAATCGAGCAATAACTGGATGTCTTCATCTTCAAATGTTGCTGCATCGTCATCAAAAAAAACGGCGAAGCCCATAGAGGTTTTATCAGGGTGTAGAAGATGCACAGCCAATGCCCTGCTGCACTCGATGTTTAGTTCTTTTAAATAGTTGGTTAAGTTTTGATAAGAAGGATGTGAGTGATTAATGATCTGTTGTTTAGCAAAGCACTGTTTTAAATGTTTTGAAGGTTTAAACGAAATGGCGGTCATACCATCTGGGCAACGATGCCAAAAGTAAGGTTCTTGATTAAAAGTCAATAAGGCTTTTTTACACTTCAAAAGACGAAGACTAAACCGGAAAAATTGCTCAATATAGTTCTGCTCGGCATTTAATCCAAGCAAAAGCGATATTCTACAAGCACTTAACTGCTCAATCTGGTTTAGTTCTAAATGTTGGAATGTCATTGCCCGCCTCACAGATTTTGTCGTTTTTGGTCGGAACCGCTTTTCAAAGAAATGTACTTATAATCATTATGATCTACTACAAACTTTAACACAGTACATAAAAAGAGCAACGTTCTTTTCAAAATAGAAATGTGAAGTTTCAATTAAAGGTTTTCAGATACATAAAGTAGGTATGCTTGAGGAAAATACAACAAATGTTTGAAGGTAAAGAGTTGTAAGATCTTAGAAATGCGAGTTTATAAATCGTAAAAAATAAATAAAAAGTATTCTTTCAAAAAAAGACCAACAACTTGGCCTTTTTTTCAGATTATTGTTTACATTAATGATTTAATTATCTTGGACATTATAACCATACAGTTGAATAGCAGCTTCCATAACCCAGGATAATTATCACTCTAGTTTTTGCTTAGGTTTTATCTCATCGATTGGTAGAACAATCTTTTTTATTTTCCAGCTCAAACCATTACGTTCCATAATGATTTTCAAATCCGTATCATTCTCTTTATTTTTAAAAGTTACTTCAAACATATTCATCGATAAATACCGAGTTCTATATTCTATCTTTGGGGCATCTGTTCTTTCTTTAGGCGTATCTTCTATATTACCAGTTAAACTTTTTCTAAGATCCTTCCCTTGCAGCATCAAGGTCATACCTTCCGGTGTTACCACCGCATCGACCATTTTTTCGGCCAAAGTTGAAGCCATCATTGCACCTAATGCTTCCCAACCATTTGCTTCTTTAGTTGTGATCTCTTTTAGCATATAAGCATTCATCTGATCTTTCAGACTTTGGCGTACGCTTGTATAGTCAATATAAGCAGAAACCTTTTCACTATCATTCTCTTTCAATGCATTCTTAATACTATTTAAAATGATATAAGGCGAAGCGTATAAATACCCAAAAATCAAAATGATTAACCCGCAGATTACCCCTATAATTTTTTTATTCATAATTTACTCTCTAATTGTAAAATAATAAGTAGAAAAATAATCCTACCTAAATCGTATACCCTATCTTGTCTTTTATATTCTAATCA
>NZ_JRVL01000216.1:0-1723 GCF_054823985.1 Acinetobacter sp. GN11
AGATATGCATCGTTTACTTTAGAAATTGGAGCAACAGCATTTAATCCTGCAATAATATCGCCAGTCTGATTAATAATCGGAATTGCAATTGCTGTTACACCCAACTCATATTCTTCGGCTGAAATACAATAACCATTATCCTTAATGGTCTGTAATGCAGCTAGAAAACAGGCTTCTTCTGTGTAGGTATATGCAGTAAATCGTTTAAGTCCATATAACTTAATCCAGTTTTTCTGCTCCTCTAAGGATTTATGCGCTAATAAAACTTTACCCGTAGACGAAGCATGAGCAGGAATTCGGTTACCCAAGTGAATACCAAAAGGACTTACTCGGAAATTATCATTTTGCGGGACACTTCTAGCAATCGGAACAACCTCATAATTATCTTGAACCACTACTGAGAAAACTAATGTCGTTTTTTCAGATAAATGATTTAACACAGACTGCGATATTTTTGGCAAATGTGCTGTACTTAAAAAAGCCCCTGAAAACTTAAGTACCTTATGTGTTAACCAGTAATAATATTCATCAGTTTCAAGATAGCCTAAAAACTTGAGTGTCTTTAGATATCTACGTGCTGCTGTACGAGTAATATTAGTTCGTTCTGCGACCTGAGTAACATTTAAACGCTGTCGATCAGTCCCAAACGCCTCAAGAATATTTAGGCCCTTTGCTAAACCTGCAATATAGTCATCGTATTTGATCGTCTCTTCAGAGAGCGGATGTTGAATAATCTGATCCCTCATCATTTTCCCTTTTCTAAATTCCCTGTCCGATATTCGCTCAGTATGTCTGAATATCGTCTTCATTCCCAGATTGTATCTAGAGCTAGTTTAGCTAAATACGTATTTTAAGTCTTACAGGAGAACTTCAATATTTAAGCATCTATTTCACAAAGAGAGCTTAGATCAAAACTTAGGATTTAGGAAATGTATTATGTCTAGACTACAAAATAAAGTCTGTATTATCACAGGTGCAGCCTCTGGTATGGGTGAGTCCGAAGCAATTGCTTTTGCACAACAAGGAGCAAAATTAATGATTGCCGATATGAATTTAGAACAGGCTAACCAAGTTGCCGAGAAGATCATCAACGCAGGTGGAGAAGCCTTTGCTTTTCAAGTTGATGTCACTCAATTTAATCAGCTCAAGCAGTTAGTTGAATTCACATTAGAGAAGTTTGGACGAATTGATGTACTACTGAATAATGCAGGTATTTTCGACAAATATACCAATAGCTTAGATACGACCGAAGAACTTTGGGACCGAATGTTTGCCATAAATGTAAAAGCCGTATTCAATTTAAGTAATTTAGTTTTGCCTAAAATGATTGAACAGGGTTCTGGAGCAATTATCAATATTGCATCTATTGCGGGTCTAGTAGCTCAAATGGGAGGCGCTTCTTATACAGCCTCAAAACATGCTGTAATTGGTTATACAAAACATCTAGCAGCAGTGTATGCCAAACATGGCATCAAAATTAATGCTATTTGCCCAGGTACTATTCGTACGCCAATGACGGCCAAAATGCTAGAAACCCGTCCGACTGATAAAATTCCACTGGACCGTTTTGGTGAAGCGTCTGAAGTTGCCGAGTTAGCTATTTTCTTAGCTTCTGATGAGGCACGTTTTATGAATGGCTCATGCATTACAATTGATGGCGGATACACTATTATTTAGTAGGATATTTTACTAATCTAATAGTTATATCTATTAGATTAGTTGT
>NZ_JRVL01000217.1:0-10844 GCF_054823985.1 Acinetobacter sp. GN11
TTAGTGTAAATAAAAAATCGAATATTACAAATAAACGGAATGAATATGGATAACGTAGCTCAGCTAGAAACTGACACTAATTTCCAAAGTCGAAAGAAAATAACTTGGGGTGTTTTTAGTGTCCTGCTGTTATTTTTAGTCGCAGGCATTATATATTATTTTTTTGTATACCGATTTTATCAATCTACTGATAATGCTTATGTTCAGGCAGATGTTACTTGGGTCATGCCAAAGATTTCAGGCGAAGTGATTGAGTTATTAATTAACGATAATCAGGTGGTAAAGAAAGGGGAAACTCTAGCGGTATTAGACCACCGCGATTACCAAGCTCGTTATGATCAGGCGAGTTCTGTCGTCAGCTTAAAAGAAGCGGCGCTTGGTGTACAACAGCAAAATGAAAAGTCTGCTCAGTCTTCCATTACTGAAGCAAATAGTGGTGTAGTGGCAGCGCAAGCAGACTTAACTCGTTTGAGAAAAGATTTTGAACGTTATCAAGATTTATTAAAAGATGGGGTAATTACCCGCCAAAACTTTGAAGGCATTCAGTCCCAATATTTAACAGCTCAGGCACAACTCAGCAAGGCACAAGCCGCAGTCAATGCAGCAGAAGCTCAGTTGGGGAGCTTAAAAGCCAGTCGAGCGCAGCTTCTAGCTGATATTCAAAGTGCTCATGCAAACTTAAACCTATATCAGGTCGATCTGGCATCATCAAAAGTGGTGAGTCCTGTAGACGGTAAAATCGGTAGCCTTGCAATTCAAAAAGGCTCACGTGTTTCTCCGCAAACTCGCTTAATGGCGATTATTCCTGAAAATAGTTTGTATGTACAAGCGAACTTCAAAGAAACCCAAATTGAAAAAATGCATATTGGTCAGAAAGTTAAATTAAAACTTGATGCTTACCCAAGCCTGACTTACAGCGGAAAAATTGAAAGCTTTTCTCCAGCCTCTGGTGCAACTTTCTCACTCATGCCACCAGACAATGCCACAGGCAACTTTAACAAGGTTGTTCAACGTATTCCTGTACGTATTGCCATAGATTCAAGTCCGCATATCGATCTTATAAAACCTGGAATGTCGGTTAGCGCTACGGTTGACCTAAGAACTTAATAATAAAATTTTTAGGTAATAAGAAATGAATAAGCATATTGACGCTGAGTGGAAGTTTCCCGCAAAGACGGCATGGGCAATTTTTGCTGCCATGATTTTTGGCAACTTTATGGCGATTCTTGATATTCAGATTGTGGCGAGTTCTTTAAACGAAGTTCAAGCTGGAATGAGTGCAAGTCGTTACGAAGTCACTTGGGTGCAAACTGTTTATTTAATTGCCGAGATTATTGCAATTCCAATGTCGAGTATTGTCTCGCGGGTGCTTTCAACACGGGTGTATTACACCATCTGTGCAATTGGTTTTACGGTCAGTTCTTTACTTTGTGCGTTGGCATGGAACTTAGAAAGTTTATTGGTTTTTCGTGGCATTCAAGGTTTTATGGGCGGCGGAATGATTCCGACCTCCATGACCGCGTTGTATATACTTTTCCCTGAAGCAAAACGCTCATTGCCTTTGGTCATGTTTGGAATGATCAGTACCTTAGGTCCAGCCATCGGCCCAACCATTGGTGGTTGGCTCACTAATAACTTCTCATGGCACTGGATGTTCCTGATTAATATTATTCCTGGCATTATCATTGCTACGGTCATCTACTCAGGTCCAAATATCGACCGTGCGAATCATTCACTCATCAAAAGCATGGACTGGTTCAGCCTCGTTGGTATGGCGATGTTTTTGGGTGGGCTTGAATATTTCCTTGATGAAGGCGCACGGCATGACTGGCTTGCAGACACAGGCGTTCGGATTGCTTTCATGATCTGCGTTGTGGGCGGCATGATTTTCTTCTCTAGAAGTTTTACCCAACCTAAGCCTTTGCTCGATTTATCCGTATTTAAAAATAAAAACTTTACCTTAAGTGCCATCACAACTTTTGTGATTGGTATGGCGCTCTATGGCTTGGGCTACATGATTCCAGTGTTTCTTGGGCAAGTCCGTGAAATGAACAGTAGCCAAATTGGTCACGTCATGATGGTGACAGGTATTGTCATGTTCTGCTTTGCGCCGTTTCTTGCGTGGCTTATTCCCAATTTTGATACCCGAAAAACCGTATTTGTTGGAATGATTTTGGCTGGATTTGGTGTTTGGCTCAATTCGCACCTCAGCATTCACAGCGATTATGACTTTATGTTCTGGCCGCAAATTTACCGTGGCATTGGCCTCATGATCTGCTTGATTGTGGTTTCACATTTAGCCATGAGCACTTTGCCACTGAGTAAAGTTGCCGACGCCAGCGGTATTTATAACCTGATGCGCAATATTGGCGGAGCGGTTGGACTGGCGCTGATTAACTCCTCATTAGACTGGTTGACTGCGCTTCATGTTACCCAGATTAATCAGTCGATGACCCCGCAGAACTGGATTTTTACGGAAAGACTCGATCAGCTCACGGCGCAATATCAGGAAGTCGGCTCAAATGCACAGCAAATTGCGCTCAGCGTGATTTATCGTGACATTCATTTTCAGGCACTGACATCGAGTTTTAATGATTTATTACGCATGCTCGCAATCATCATGTTTGTGACCGCATTTTTAACCATCTTTATGGATCGGGGGAAGAAAATGAACATGTAGCGATTTAGAAATAAAGAGCAGCTTTCAAAGAATGAAAAACAATAGGGCATATCAAAACGTATCCCTTCATAGAAAAAGAACATTTTTATGAGTTTTCTAAAATCGGTTGATGAGATCGGGGAACTCGCAAATTAGAGGTGGAAGGTTAAAGGATTATGATTAATACAACGTATAAACTAATTTCAAAATTGAACCTGAAAAACACGACTTATGGTCAATATTTTGAAAAAGAGCAAATCGATACTGAGCGATTAAAAGTGATGTATTCCATTTACGAACAGTATTATGAAAATACGAGATTTTCTATTTTCGTAGATGATTTTCAAAATAAAAGTGGTGCAATCTTAATTTTTGATTCACAAACAAATGAGATTGTGGGCTTCTCTACCGTTGTGGTGCAGCACTTCTATTTAAATGGTAAGGACTACACCGTATTATTTAGCGGTGATACGGTCATTTTGAAGAAGTTTTGGGGTACGCGTAGTCTACAAAGTACTATGCTCAAACTCATGATCAAGTTAAGAGTGAAATATCCATTTAACGAACTCTATTGGCTTCTGATTTCTAAAGGCTATAAGACCTACTTGCTACTCGCCAATAACTACTATGTTTATTACCCACATATTAAAGATGAAAACCAGCATCTCTCGGAAGTCGTCGAACACTACTGTGAGAAATTCTTTGGCGAATATTATGACAAAGATGCAGGCCTGTTAAATTTTGGAGATGACTATCAACCATTAAAAGGTGAGGTCGCACCCATTACTGCCGAAATGAGAGAAAAGAACCCAAATATTCATTTCTTTGAGCAGTTGAATCCGACATGGAAAGCCGGCACAGAGCTACCGTGTATTGGTCGATTAGGCTGGAAAGATCTTGCGCGTTTCCCAGTAAAGCTCATCACCAAACCCACGAGTAAGGGAAGATGCGAAGCACGTAAAACGTCGAAAACAAACCGTAGAGGGGCCATCCAATGAAATCTAATGAATGGCTGACTTTGGGTTCGCATCTGATTTTAAAAAAATGGTGTGATGCATCTGACCGTAATTTTCAAAAAAGGTTTAATGCGTTAGAAGCAACACAACGTCAAATCCTGCATTCGATTTTACAGACTTCTACGTTTGCGAAAGACAAAAAAGTTCAAAACTATGAGCAATTTGTAAAATCATTTCCTGCGACACGTTACAGCGCGTGGCGAGAAGACATTCAACGTTATCGTGAACAAAAGTTGTCATTGTCTAGTAGTAAACTGGTTCGTTTCCAGCCGACCAGTGGGTCGAGTGAACAAATCAAGTTTATTCCATATACCAAACTGTTTTTAGATGAACTTGATCATGCGATTGCACCGTGGATGGCAAGTTTATACCGTAAATGTCCACAGCTCAGTTCGGGTACGCATTACTGGTCGGTGTCATGGTTACCTGAAAGTCAGCGTGAAGTTTTAAAAGATAAAAACCTAAATGATGATAGTGCGCTACTGGGTGTAGGTAAGCGAATTTTATCTAAATTTACCCAAGCGGTTCCAAGTAATGTTGCATTTGCAGCCAATGCCGATGATGCACTCTTTGCCACGATTTGCTATTTGGTGGCAAACCGTAACTTAGCCATGATCTCGGTGTGGAGTCCAACTTTTGCGCTGCAATTGCTTGAACGTTTGGAGTTACTACAACAAGACGTGATTGAAGTTTTACAAAGTGGTTCATGGAGCAATCGTCAGGCTTCATTAAAAGAAGTGACCGCACCGCATAGTCCTGAAAGCGCTCAAGCCCTAATTGACAGTACAAACGGCAAACAGATCGACTTCAAACAGCTATGGCCTAAGTTAAGTTTAGTGTCGAGTTGGGATACAGCAGGTTCAAAAGCTTGGGCCGAAAAATTAAAAGAGAAATTACCCAGTGTTCAGTTTGAAGGTAAAGGTCTATGGGCGACCGAAGGTGTAGTGACCATTCCCTATAACGACCAATACCCGCTGGCGTATCAAAGTCACTTCTATGAATTTGAATATTTAGAAGGTGAAAAACAAGGACAAATCATTCCGTCGTGGCAGCTTAAACAAGGTGATGTGGTGAGCCCACTCATTACCTCAGGCAATGGCTTGCTTCGTTACTGTATGGATGATTGCTTACGCGTGACTGGCTTTATCGAGCAAATCCCGTGTTTTGAGTTCCAAGGCCGCCGTTTTGGTGTAGATCTAGTCGGTGAGAAACTCGCACCTGAAACTGCCCAGCAATTATTGTCGCAGTTAAATGAAACGGAATCTAAAGCGATTTCTTTACTGGCGATTGATACCGAGCAACACGTTAAGCCGTTTTATTGCGTGCTTTTTGAAGGCGAGATTCATCACAGCATCAGTAATGAATATATCGACAGTATTTTGCGCCAAAACTTCCATTATGAACTTGCTCGAAACTTAGGACAGCTCGACCAGCCTCAGATTCGCCAAGCCAATAATGGTTGGAATGCCTACAAAAAATTGGTCATGTTTGACGGCATTATCGAAGGCAATATCAAGCCTGAACCACTTAAGAAAGTCACTCTGAATAGTTTGGAACAACTATGAAAGGAATGAAACAACTTAATACTCAGGTTTTAACGCGTCGATACGCTCTGTGTATATGCATGTTATTTGTGTCGAATACACATGCCATGACTTTAGACGAGGCATTGTCTGCAAGTTTAAGACATGAAAGTCAGCTTGAAGTCAGTCGTTTAAGTGTGAACCAGTCAACCGCTATGCTTGAACAGGCTAAACAGCGTGATGGACTCAAAGTCAATTTAGTCGGGCAACTTGACTATGAAAGAATAGATACGCCTTCACAAGTCCTGTTTCCAACTGAAGGAAACCGTAAAGGTCGAAGTTTACAATTGCAGGCGGATTATCCGATTTATACCTCTGGACGACATCGTTTAGGAATTGATGTTGCCGAAAGCCAGCTCTCTGCACAAAACCAAGGGTTATCAGATCAAAGATCGGAAACTATTTTAAATACCGTGATGGTCTATACCGACGTATTAAAAAAGAAAGCGATTTTAGAACTCAGACAAAAGACTATGGCAAATCTGCAACGGTCTTTATATGAGTCGAAGCGCCGTTTTGACGTGGGGATGATTACCCGTGCGGACTTGGCTCAGGTTTTGGCACAAGTTGCCCAAGGTCAAGCCGATATTACACAGGCTCAATCTAACTTGACCGTAAGCGAAGCACAGTTTTATCAAGTGACAGGTGTAACGCCTGAAAACCTTGTTGCGATTAAACAACTACCCGCTATTCCCGCTAACCTAGATGAGATTTTGACTCAAACCAAAAATCATCCAGCTTTAATGCGTAGCAAATACGAAAAACAGGCTGCCGAGAAACAATATGCTTTAACTAAGCGGGAACTCTGGCCTACGGTCATGCTCACCAGTCGTGCCGGAAAGCAAGATGAAGCAAGCTATATTGGCTCCGAAAGTAATAACTATATGGTTGGGGTGCAGCTTAATGTACCGCTCTATGACGATGGTTTAAATCGCGCCAATGTTAAAAAAGCACAGGCCGATATAGATTTGGCTAACCAAAAAACGCGAAGTCTTGAACTAGATTTAAATAAGCGTACACGTACGACCTATGCACAGCTTCAAACCATTCGACAAAATAAAGAAGCACTGGCAAATGCCATAGAGGCTGCATCTATTGCCTTTGTCTACACGCGTAAAGAGTTCGATGTTGGCACCAAAACCACGTTTGATTTGCTCAATACCGAGCAAAAGTTACTCGATGCAGAAACTCAGAAAACCGTGAATGACCAAGACGAAGTCGTGTTTGTCTATCAGTTACTTGACCAAATGGGGCGTTTAAATAATTTGGTGCCCGTACAGACCGCACAACAGGTGAATAATGAATAAAACAAATCCACCACTTGCTGAAAATACCCTGATTACCCGAGAAGCAACTTTGACAGACGATCAGGCTTTAAGGGACTTGATCGCCGTACCTATGACCACCAAAGGGATACAAATTAGCTTTCAACGTGAACCCAGTTATTTTCAAGCTTCCGACATTGTGTATCGGCATAAATTACATGTTGTGATTGAAGACACCGAGAGCCAGAAGCATGTCGCTTGTTATAGCAATGGTCATCGCCCGTGTTATGTCGATCGGAACGTTCAAAACTTACGGTACGCGGGAGATTTGCGCGTAGATCACAACTATCGGGGGAAATCACTGGTTAAGGTTTTAGCAAAGCATGTAAAACAAACCATGCATGAACCGAACTATAGCCAAATGATTATTTTTGATGATAACCATGCCGCACGCGCTGCCATCCAAACGGGCAAAACGGGTATGCCTGATTATTATGACGAAGGGCTTATAGAGACACTTAGTCTGACGAGCACTGGCACAAAACGGAAAATCACGGCTTTTTTAAAACAAGCTAATCAGAGTGATATTCAAGAGATCCGTACATGTGTTGCTGAAGCTCAACATGTGAAAGCCATGAATCGGTTTATTGCCGACATGGCAGAGTTTTATAACTTTATACCTGCCTATAACTTTGAAGAACTGGCCCAAGGTCATCGGTATTTTTCAGGAATAAAACTTTCAGACTTTTCACTTTATTTTAAGGGTGAAAAGCTGGTGGGCATGTTTGGCTTGTGGGATCAGCACAGTATTAAGCAAACCAAAATTTTGCATTACAGTTCAGTCATTGGAATTTTTAGGCCTGTTTATAACTTATTAACTCCGTTAACTAAGGGCATGCGTTTGCCTAAACTCGGTGACTCTATTCAGTACCATGTGCTGCATACGCTTATGTGCCACCCCGAAGATTTGGCTTTGCATCATAAAATGCTCGAAGATGCCTATAACAAGTCAAAACAGCAGGGCGTTGGTGTGGTGAGCTTTACGCTTTCACATAAAGACCCGCGTTATCAGTTAAACCAGTTTTATAAAGGTGAGCGCTTAACAGGAATGCATGGTTTTATTAGTTATGAGGGCGACCCACGACCACATTTTGATAAAAACCTGATTCCATATTTAGAAGTCGGACGTATTTAATTTAAGGCTTGAAGCGATACTTTTAATGAAGCCCATGAAAGTGGGTTTTGTCATTTTTAATATGAGCTATAAGGTTGATAGTTTATAAAAGAAAACTTAGAAATAATTTAAACTATAATTGTTTAATTTTTAATGGAAATTTTTTTAATCGTTATTTAGAAGAAGTCACTAAACGTACATATAGCGCAACTACTATACAAATCGAAATTGAATAACATGGTAGTTAAGTGATGAAAAAAAGTTTATTGGGCGGCCTTATTCTGTCTTTGTGTACAACTCCAGCTTTTGCATTAAATATTTTATTGGTTAACGATGATGGTTTAACCAGCAATGTCAAAGCACTTTATGATGAATTAAAAGCAAATGGTCATAACGTGCTTGTGTCTGTACCTTGTTCACCACAAAGTGGCCGAGGTGGCGCAATTGTGATGTACAGCTCAACGACCATTTCTGCGGATAATGATAAGCAAATTGCCGCTGAAAACGGTTGTCACAATGGTGCAGCACCAGTTGGCGCACCTGCTGCTGGAACCTTTACTAAAGCAGGTTATACCAATGGTGACTGGAATTACACGCATGGCACGCCAGTCATGGCAACAATCTATGGACTAGATATCGTTGCACCCAAACGTTGGGGTAAAGCGCCAGACTTAGTTTTATCTGGCCCGAATGAAGGACAAAATGTTGGAAAAGTCGTTGTGCACTCTGGCACCATTGGCAATGTACAGTTTTCGGCAGGACGCGGGATTCCGTCTATTGCTTTAAGCGCCGATACCAACACGGTAGATGACAAAACTTTAAACAACCCTAACTCTGCGATTGTGGCAAAACAAACCGTAGTGTTATTAAAAGAATTACTAGCTAAGGCAGGTAAGGGGCAATTGTTGCCAAAAGGGATTACCTTAAATGTTAATTTTCCTAAAAATTTAACGACTAATACACCTTTTGCTTTTTCAAAAATTGGGACGTATGACTTATATAAACTGAAGTTCCAAGTGACCAAAGACAATAAAGGCAATAACCAATTTGGTCTAGGAATTGATGCGGCACCATCAGCGCCAACCGCAGCTCAAATGTCGGATGAAAGCGCCGTCATGCAAAGCAAAATTGCTGTAACTGCAATGCAAGTTGCTTATGATCAGCGACCAGCAGCTCAAGAATGGCTCAAAATTCGTTTAAAAAGCCTATTTAACAAGTAAGGAGAAAGACCATGAAACGTTGTTTGTTGGTTTTACTCCTTGGGCTTGGATTGGCTGCTTGTAATGACAATGATCATGATGACCAAGTCTCGACTGAAAAACCTGCACTAGCACCGAGCTTAGATGTCGGTACTTATATTATTAGTACCGAGACTGATGAAGAGTTACCGATGGCGGGTAAATACTATTCTGGCGCAGATGGTTCTAAATTATTGGTTTTAGATGATGACGAAAACCGTGCCAAGATTGTGATGAGCTATGACGCAAAAACCAAAGCTTGGCAGAGCAATCAGTCTAATCAAGCGATGACCGTTGAATTAGCACATTATGAAAAAATTGATGATCAGAAAATTATGCTGAATCAATTGGTCGGTAGTTATGATTTATCGTTTCCAGATGGAACAACGGTAAATGCCGAGGTTAATGCGCAAGGCAAAATTGTCTCGAAAGATCAAAATTGTGTGTTTACAGGTGTTATTACTGAAAGTGCATTAGCCAATACAGCAAGCTATCAACTTACCGATAACAAGTGTGATGCGCTAAAAAACAACTCGAAAGGTTATGTTGTGGTAGATGAAGACTTAGAAACTATGAGTTTTAGACTCGTATCTGACACAGTTGCATCAAAAGACATTTGGGCATTTGCACAATCTTAAAAATAAAAAGGCAACGGATTCATTTCGTTGTCTTTTCATTCCAACCTATCTTGCGCCGTTGAAACAATCAGTATGGTTTGAAGGTAATAATCTACACGCGAGTGATTATTGTCCTTATGTGAGTTATGCGCATTAAAGGCTGCATCATGAAGTTTCACGACTCGAGCGATCGGATTCAAACTACAACGAATTAAATATTCTTCGCGTGTTTCAGTTTCTCGTTTAGTTAATCCATCAACGGCATCACGGACTTCTTGTCCGAATAAACTTTCGATTTTGTCTAGGGTAAGAGGTGTGTCTTCAACGCTATCGTGTAGAAGGGCGGTAATAATATAGACTTCTGAAAATCGGTGCTCAATTAATGAATTGACCACACCTTTAATATGGTAATCAAAGTAATCATGAGGACCATACTTTTGACCTTTATGCGATTCTTTTGACAATTTCTCTGCTAATTCAACTTTATTTTGAGTCATTTTTTGCTCTTATCACTTTAAGTATATGACACGGCCTAATTTGTAAGATGGTCGCTTAGGTCATAATTTTATACTGAATACTCAAATTAGGCATATATAAAAAGCAGCCTCGAAATGAGACTGCTCATTTTTAAGTGAACGATGAATCGGCGTCTTCATAAGCTTTAAATATTTGATAAAGTGAATGAGCTATTACCGCCTGTTAAAGCGACGTTCGTACCATTGATTAATAGAACAGGTTTATTTCCACCAATATTGGTTACGGCTAGGCTACCAAACCACCAATTGTTATGTCCAACATAGTGACCTTGAGCGAGATATACGGGAATGGAAGCCGACGAAGTTTGCAAATTAACACCAAAGTAAAAGTTAAGCTTGCTAGGGGTGTCGCCACTACTTTGACTATCAGCAAACATGTGACTACCTTTTTGTAATAGTTCAACATAACTATCAGCGACCTGCGAAGAGCCGCTACGGTTACAGTCTAAAGTGATAGTCCAAACATTTCCTTTTTTAGTAATAGAGGGTGGTGGATCACAGGTTTCGCCGTCTGTATATACAACAGAACCATCAATATATGTGATATTGGTTAATAGCCCAGTATCATCGGTAATAACAACAGTGTTGGATGAAGTTGACATGATTAAATCCTCTTAAATTATGTTTTATCCAGTCGCTTTGTTTTATTGTTTATAAAAGTAATCGCGCTGGATGCTTTGTCTGGTATTTTAAATACCATTGGTTATAAAACGCTTAAAAGTATGATTTATTTATATGCCTTAGACTTATATTTTA
>NZ_JRVL01000218.1:0-17660 GCF_054823985.1 Acinetobacter sp. GN11
TTATATTTGATATTATCAATGACAAAAAATTAAAATCATGTCCATAATAACTTATATATACAAAATGGCTAAGTATCTTTCACTGCGTCTATTTAATATCCACCCTTTATGTGGAATGAATACTTTTTAAGCCATGTTATATAGTCTTTCTTTAGGAAAAACCACTGTAAAAGTTGAACCTTCATTTTCTTTAGACTGGACATCTAAATAAGCGCCATGTTGCATTAATACATGCTTCACAATGGCCAAACCTAAACCTGTACCGCCTGTTTGACGACTACGGTCGCTGTCAACACGATAGAAGCGTTCAGTCAGACGTGGTAAATGTTTGGGGTTAATCCCGATGCCTGTGTCTTGTACGCTAAAGTAAGCATGTTCACCATCGTCGTGCCAACCAATCGTAATAGTTCCACCTTTTGGGGTGTATTTGATGGCGTTCGTAATTAAATTACTAAAGGCACTAGCGATTTCCATGTCAGAACCAATCAGGTCACAGTGGCTATCAATGTGTAAATTAAGTGTGTGTCCATAATCAGCATTGTAGGCCTGAGCATCATCAAAGAGTTGATTCATTAAGCTAGGCATTTCAATAATCTGATTTTTTGCAACTTTTTTATTATTTTCTAAATTTGATAACAGCAGTAAATCATTCACCAACGCATTCATGCGCTTGGTTTGTGACTGCATCTGATCAAAGGCACGTTTCCAGCGCGGACTAATATCTTCCTGATCTGTAAACGTTTCGATATAACCACTCAGTACAGTTAATGGCGTACGAAGTTCGTGAGAAATGTTATCGACGAAGTCTTTACGCATTTGTTCAAGGTTATGCATACGAGTCACGTCGTAAGCCACCAATAAGCGACTTTCTCCACCAAACCGTGTGAGTTTGACCTGTACATAGCGGTCATCATCAAAATTTGAGTGAAGCTTAATCCCGTCGGGTGCCTGATCAATATTGTTAAAATATTCAATAAAGGTCGGCTGACGTAAAATCGTTAATAGATTTCGGCCGCGGTCGAGGGGGCTGATCCCTAGCAAACGTTCAGCAGCAGGGTTCCACCATTCGATTTGATGTTGGTCATCAATTAAAACAACGGCTTCAGCAAGTGCAACTAATGAAGACTGTGCTCGGTCAATTAAACCGACCATTTCGGCTTGAACAATTCGTTCTTGGCGCTGAGCGCGGTAAACATTAAATAATAATGCCCCCCAAATCCCATTAAGATTTGGAGGAACGTCATAAGGCTTATTCGCAATCCAGTCATTGACCAGATATAAAGAACGCAACTGGAGTGTAAAAAACACCACGAAGGCGATAAAAATACAGCTCCAGAAATACCCAAGGCCTAAACCGACTAAACCGGCAATAATTAGAAAAAATAATAAGAGCCGTAAATCTTGTTTGGCAAACGTCCATAAACTACTGTAGCGGGAAAGTTTTTGTTCACGTACCTGTTCGGGGACGGGGTAGGGTTCATACATAAATCTTGGTTAACCTGCGGCTAAATCTGCGCGTGTTGAGAAACGGTAGCCAGTTCCACGCACAGTCTGAACAAATCGGTCAACACCAAACGGTTCTAAAACTTTACGTAAACGACGGATGTGTACATCGATAGTTCGATCTTCGATATATACATTACCGCCCCACACCTGATCGAGCAACTGGGCACGTGTATATGCACGCTCTGGATGGGTCATAAAAAACGCAAGTAAGCGATATTCAGTTGGACCCATTTCTAAAATATTGTTGCCAAAGCTAACGCGCTGGCTTACAGGATCAAGAATTAAACCATTGGCATCAATAGTTTTTTCGCCACTTAATGCATTAGCACGACGCAAAACTGCCTTAATACGAGAAACCAGTTCACGTGTTGAGAAAGGCTTAGTCATGTAGTCATCAGCACCTGCGTCAAGACCTTGTACTTTGTGGTCTTCTTCTCCGCGGGCAGTCAACATAATGACTGGAATTTCTGATAGATTTTCATCTCGTTTTAAGCGGCGACATAAATCGACACCACTTACGCCTCCAGGTAACATCCAATCAAGCAAGATAAGCGCCGGACGTTGGTCGACGATAATTTGATGAGCTTGTTTGGCATCTTCTGCCTGTAAACACTGAAAGCCTGCCATGTCCAAAGAAGTATGGATCATTTCGCGAATAGGAAGCTCATCATCGACAATTAAAATATAGTCATCTTTCACAGCGCAATATCCTATAGATTTAACGGTGAACCGTTTTGTAGTTATGACAGGCTTATTACAAAGATTAATTATGACAATTTCATTGCAGAAAAGTCTATAAAATTAAATTTAGCAATAATTTGTGACAAAACTAAGGCAAAGGTATGACCAAATTGTGACATGAAGACTTTAGTTTTCTTAAAATCATTCAATAGCTTATCAATTAAGTAGCTTAACTGGTTTTGCACATTTATCGCTGTCAAAAAACTTTAATATTATTTTGAAACTTGCGCTAATAAAGATAAGAAAACGATACGGCATGCGGTTAAAACCTGCTCAAGTGACTGTTCAAACCCTCCCATGACCCATCGAATCGCAATTTGAGTGACATATCCATTTAATCCAGTTGCGATTAAAGAGAGCTCATTTTCATGGTGTTGAATTTGCGGCATGGTCAACATAACAAAGGCTTGAATCATGCGGTCAAATTGCGCAAGTGTTTCTTGAATGGTGGCCTGATTATGTAACTCTTGTACCAAAACTGCGTCGACATAGACAATACGAGCCAATCTTGGGTCTTCTTTTAAAGTAGTCAGCAGTGCACGCAATCCCGCATCGACCATTTTTTCTGGATCGGGAGTAGCTTTAATCACGGCCTGCATTAAGTTTTGCTGTAATTCTTCAATCATTTTTAAAAAGATGGTTTGAAATAAATCTTCACTCTTCTTAAATGATTCATAGAAATAGCGTTCTGTGAGTTTTGCCTCTTGGCAGACATCTTTTACCGTCACGGAAAAAAAACCGAGCGTTCCATAAGTCGCGATACCTGCTTCAATCAGTTTTTCGCGGCGCGCCTCTTTACGTTCAGATAGAGATAACCCTTTGAACTGACGTTCTTTACTCACACTTTTTGTTTTCTTTTTACTGGTTGAGTCGTTAGTCGCCATAAATAAGTCGTTTCCTAAAGATTGGTTTCCTAATTTATAGGTTTTGGCCAAATATGTTCACTATGATAAAGCTCTCAGTAGAATTGTGCCATTCTATCTGAAATTACAGTCTACTATATTGACAATGGATATTGTCAAAATTATATTAAAGATGTCTAAACTGCACATGCAATGAACCGGTTGTGCAAATATCGAAAAACAAAGGATGGACAATGAAAAATTTTAAAAACAAAGTCGCTGCAATTACGGGCGCGGGTTCTGGCATTGGGCAACAGTTAGCAATTCTTTTGGCAAAACAGGGCTGCCATCTTTCGTTGAGTGATATTAATGAGAAGGGATTACAGCAAACCGTTGAGCTTTTAAAACCGTATAGCACGATTACTGTTACCACTAAAAAGCTTGATGTGTCTGATCGTGAAGCGGTAAAGCAGTGGGCCCAAGAAACTGTTCAAGATCATGGATCAGTTAACCTGATTTTCAACAACGCTGGCGTCGCTCTAGGTTCAACTGTCGAAGGTGCGACCTACGAAGATTTAGAGTGGATCGTTGGGATTAACTTCTGGGGTGTGGTGTACGGAACGAAAGAGTTCTTACCTTTCATTAAGCAAACTCAAGATGGCCATATTATTAATATTTCAAGCCTATTTGGTTTAACCGCTCAACCGACTCAATCTGCTTATAATGCGACTAAATTTGCTGTGCGTGGTTTTACCGAGTCATTGCGTCAAGAGTTAGATATTGAAAAAAGTGGCGTAAGCTCTTTGTGTGTACATCCGGGTGGAATCCGCACCAATATTGCTAAATCTGCAAAAATGAGTGATAGCTTGAATAGTTTGGGTATGGACCCGACTAAATCTATTCAAAATTTTGACAAGTTATTACGTACTCCACCTGAAGAGGCGGCTCGTCAAATTTTACAAGCTGTATTAAAAGATAAACGCCGTTTATTGATTGGTAGTGATGCAAAAATTCTTGATGCATTCCAGCGTTTATTCCCGACTGGATATCAACGTGCTTCAACCATTGTGACCAAATTAATGAAATAATTTTTTAACGTAAAAAAGCCATCAAATGATGGCTTTTTTTATGAGATCTGATAGGTTTTAAATAAGAACTTTGATCTTCTTTTTCTTCCAGATAAATTGGTAATACAAGCCTTGAATAATACATAAACTGACAAATGCCAAGGCATAGGCGACCCAGATTCCTTTAAGGCCCCACATTGAGCTAAACCAGTAAGCACATGGAATTTCAATAAACAAAATAGCGGAAATATTAAGTAGCATTGGAACGGTCACTGTGCCGCTGGCACGCATGATCGATGCAAAAATGGCACCCGCACCAAAGAATAAAATTGCCCAAAGTACAATAAATAAAAGCTGTTGGCCCAGTACCACCACAGTCGGGTCGGTAATAAACAAAGCCATTAAATATTTTGAAAATAGATAGCCAAGTGCAATTAAGGCACCTGTAAATAAAAAGTTCATGCCTAAGGCAGTACGAGTCACCCGTGCTAACAGTTCTGATTTGCCTGCGCCAATCGCTTGTGCGGCAAAAATTGAAGCCGCAATTGAAATTGATAAGGCAGGGAACTGGATGTAATTGAGCACCTGATTCACCGCACCATACGCTGCTGTCGCATGTGATCCGTAATGGTTAACTAACCCAACAATAACCAAGCCAGCCATTGAGGTCGTAATCATTTGAATACCAGTCGGGACACCTAAGCGTAAAATGATTTTGCTCAGTTCTGGATTGTGACGGATATGTTGCAAAAGCTGACGATTCGGTCTAAGCGGATGCTTTTTCTTGTTCAAATAAATCGCAAGAAAAATTAAGATAGCAACATAACCCGTGATCGTTGCAATTGCTGGAGCAATAATTCCCAGAGCTGGTAAGCCAAAATAACCTTTAAGCAATATCGGGGTAATCACTAAGCCAATTACACTGGTTAAAGCCAATGCAAGTAAAGGCGTGGTACTGTCACCCACACCACGTAAAATTGAAGTATAGATAATATAAACAAACAGAAGCGGGCTACCCGCCAGCATCCATTGCACATAAGGTAAAGCCAGATGCATTACCTTGGGGTCAGTACCCAATAACTCTAAAATGTCGTGGGCAAAAAACACACCGATAATCGCGGTAATTACCCCACCAATCAGTGTCATAAACAGGGTAGAACCGACCACACTTTGGACTTTCTCTATGTTTTGTGCGCCCCACGCTTGCCCTACTAAAACAGTAGTACCCGTTGAAATCCCGATAATAAAAGCGAGGAGCAAGAATAAAATAGGGAAAAAAACCGAGACGGCAGCAATCGCATCAACTCCCATCATTTGACCCACGAAGATGGTGTTAATCGTTCCCGATAAGTTCTGCAAAATATTGGTTGCAATGAGAGGCAGTAAGAAAACAAAAAATGTTTTCCATAGATTTTGCTGATGAATTAAAGACTGTCTTGGTGGCATGTGTTCTCCATCGCCCATCTCTTTGATGAGCGGGGCGGATATTCAACTTAGCATATTTAGGTGAAATTTCTTGTAGTGTTTTACTGTGCTAAGTTTCTAAATTTATTAACATTCATTCAATATTTCTCCTGCTTTTTGCAATGTCTCATCATTTTTAGCAAAGCAGAAGCGAATTAGGCGTAAAGACTCTGGCGCTTGTTGGTAGAAAACCGAAACAGGAATAGCCACAATTTTATGTTGCTCGGCTAAAAACTGGCACATTTCAACATCGTTTAAATCGGGTCTAATTTGACTGTAATCAAGGTTTTGAAAATACGTACCTTGAGATGGTTTTAGCAAGAAACGGCTATTGTGAATCGCCTGATTAAATCGATCTCGCTTAGTTTGATAAAACTGCGAAAGCTCTTGAATATGTTCTGGATGTTGCTCCATATATTGCGCTAGGGCAATCTGACAAGGTGTCGTGCCACAGAAATTCGCATATTGGTAAATCTGGCGGAACAGACGCATTAACTCAGGTGAGGCGACGCAATAACCTGTTTTCCAGCCTGTCACATGAAAGGTTTTCCCAAAAGACCCAATCACAAAACTACGCTCTCTGAGCTCTGGAAAATGCAAAGCACTAAAGTGTTGTTGACCATCAAACACTAAGTGTTCATAGACTTCATCTGATAAAACCACAATGTTTTTATCTTGAATTAGTTCAATGAGTTCTAACCAGTCTTGTTTATCCCAGATGGTACCTGTTGGATTATGGGGAGTATTCACCACAATCATACGGGTTTTGTCATTAATCAAATCTTTAACGTGTTGCCAGTTCACCTTAAAGTCAGGTGCCTCAAGTGCGATATGAACCGCTTTACCGCCAGCTAACTGCACAGAAGGGCCGTAGCTGTCATAACTTGGGTCAAAAATAATGACTTCATCGCCTGCATTGATGCATGCCTGTATGGCACAGAAAATTGCTATGGTTGCGCCGGGAGTAATCGTGATTTGCGTTACAGGGTCAAGTTGAAATTGGTCACGCTGCTGAAATTGTAAAGCGAGTTGTTCGCGTAAACCGAGAATACCATCGCCGGGTGGATATTGATTATGCCCAGCTAGAGTCGCCTGAGATAAAGCTTCCAGTAAGGCTTGTGGTGCCGGAAAATCGGGAAAGCCTTGTGACAGGTTGAGAGCACCTAAACGATGTGCCATTGCCGTCATGGTACTAAAAATAGTCACGCCTTGAGTGGCCAGTTTTGACTGTAGCTGTAGCATATT
Organism: Acinetobacter sp. GN11; assembly: GCF_054823985.1. NCBI lineage: Bacteria > Pseudomonadati > Pseudomonadota > Gammaproteobacteria > Moraxellales > Moraxellaceae > Acinetobacter > Acinetobacter sp. GN11. The sequence continues at coordinate 6,866 of NZ_JRVL01000218.1, forward strand.
GTTCTCTTATTAAAAATATTTAAAGTTATAAAATTGATTCAATTACTGCCCGAATTACACCGAGGGTTAAACCAATAAATGCACCGACTACAACGCCATTTACTCGAATCATATGTAGGTCGCCACCTACTTCATTTTCAATTTTCCCAATCATTTCACGCGAATCCCATTCATGAATGCGCTCGCTGACATAGCGGATGATTTTATGGCTATATTGATCTGTAAAATTCAGCGCAAGACCTGTCATTTCTTTGTTTAGCACTTCACGTACTTTGGCATTTTGAACCAGGTTTTCACCCAGTTGCTGAATCGCAGCTCTCAGATTCATTGCAATGCCAGAGTCTTTTTTCATTAAATCTTCTTTAATGGCATTACACAAAATCGTAACAGCGCCACTGATGAAATTGAGGACTTGTGGACTATCGAGAAGGGCATCTTTACCGCTGTTGAGACGTTGGCTAGCAACGCTGTCTGGTTTTGCCAGCTCAAGCATGAGAGAGTGGGCAATGGTTTCAATTTCTTGTCGCCATGGGTGTTCAGTGTCTGCCAGCATCGATTCTACTTTTTCAACGAGTGAGTCGATGGTACGTTGTTGAACATCAATACCAATCCAGCTTGCGCCTTTTGCAAGTGACCAGACACCAAGTGCTTTAAACATCTTACGGGTTAATTCACGGGTTTTATCTGGGTTTTGTACCACCCATTCATGAGCGATATCGAGTCCACGCTGTAAAACGTCTTGATGGAAATCATTTTCCAATACCGCGCGGAGCATTTCACTTGCGAGTTTATTGACTTCGGTATTACGCACCCACTGCACACTATTGTTTTGCACAAAATTGGCAATTTGATCTTGGCTAACAAACTCAAAAATTTTCGGAACGGTTTGCTGAATGAGCTGCACCACTTGTGTATTGTTTTGTGGACTTGCTAACCATTGACCAATTGCGAGGCTTAAGTCAGTTTTTTCTAAGCTTCGTTCGACCACTTGAGGCGAAAGAAAATTTTCTTGTACAAAACGACCCATTGACTCTGCAATGCGAGCTTTGTTGCGTGGAATAATTTCGGTATGGTCGCGTAAAAACTTAGGAATGGGTAACTTACCAAATGGGTTCCGAAACAGAACGGTAATCGCGTACCAGTCGGCTAAACCACCGACTACACCGGCTTCTGCCCCTAACATTAAAATATGAATAAAACCTGTGTACTCTGGCAGAAAACGATCAGCCACCATCAGTGCAATCCACAGCACAACGACAATAATAAGCGCCAGAGTAGCAAAATATTTGCTACGTTTAAGACTGGGCACGTGGTGAACTTCTTCTGCTTCTGCCATGTTCATAAATTTATCCTATTCATTTTTGTTTTACTGGAGGCTCAGGCGGTGGCAACAGCTCTCCTGTCGGACTCAATCCATATTTTTGTCCGATTGATTTCAAGATCAAGGTTGCATCAAAAGCATCCTGTGGGGCCTGCTTTTGATCCCGATAACATTCAATAGTATACGACACTTGAACAGGGTCGATATTGACCACTTGTGGGTAATCATAGAACGGATCATGCCAAAAACCTGGGTAGCGACGACCGTAACCATATGGGTAAAAGCTTGGAGCTGATGGATAAACCACAGCTTGACGTGGTGGTTTCAGGCTCTGATTGCTTGGATCATTTTGCACTTTAAAAAAGCGAAAGCCTTTTTGTATAGTCGTTTGTGCTGATTTTACTAAGGTAATTTCTTCAGCTCTGCCATAACTCATATTTGGGTCGGCTTGAAAACTAATACGGAACGTTTGGGCATTTAGAGGATATGCTGAAAACTGCCCAAGCTGATCAAAGGTTCTTGGTTTACTTGGAGTCGTTGCACATGCAGTTAAAGTTAAGGCAGTGCCTAAGGCTAAACAAAGAGAGAGATATTTCATGATGAACTCCCAGCTGAGCATTAAAAAAATAGATGACTCAGCATTAAAAATTAAGAAGTTTTAAAAACTACTGTTCGGTTCTAATAAAAATTCGGTTTCCTCTGGAGTGGAAACACGCCCGAGAATGGTATTTCGATGAGGATAGCGTCCAAAGCGATCAATAATGACTTTATGCTTTTTCTCAAAACTTAAATTAATTTCATTGCCGAGGCGTTGAAAGAGTTTCAAGGCAAATTCATGAATCAATTTTGATTCACTATGCATAAACGGCATATATAAAAAAGAACGTTGCTCTGGATTAAGCTGTGCATCGAGTTGTAAGCTAATAGTTTCCTGTGCCAAAGCTAAAGCAAGGCTGTCGTAAGCAAAAGATTGTGGTTGATCACGATAAATGTTGCGAGAAAACTGGTCTAGTACAATAATCTCTGCCAAACGGCCTTCCGGTGTTTTTCGCCAAGACCACAGTTCTGCTTGAGTTGCCTGTCGATGAACGTCAGAAAAATTTTCACGGATTTTTTTGTCAAAATCATCACTTTTTGCAAACCAAAGTGAACGGTGTTCAGGAGAAAACCAGAAGTTTAAAATGTCTTGTTCGTTCATGATATTGACAACTCTTTAGCAATTATTCTTCAATAAAATCACAATTCTTTCGTGTCTTAAATAACAAGATTGTGATAAAAATTGCCAAACTGGAATGATGTGAGTATATAAATAGCCGTATCATCTCACGATTTTGTATATAGTGATCTTTAATAAGCGAGCAAATGCATGAGTCAACCCACTACACCCTCTCAATCAGTTATTCCTGCTTGGGTGGATTCGTCGCTACTACAAGGCATGTTACGTGGAATAGAGCGTGAAAGCCTACGTATGCAAAGTAATGGGTTCTTATCACAAGAGTTACATCCAAAGGCATTGGGTTCGGCTTTAACACATCCACAAATTACGACTGATTATTCAGAAGCATTAATGGAGTTTATTACCTCACCTAAGCCAACCATTGGTGAAGCTTTGAATGAGCTCACCGATATTCATGCGGTTGTGCATCGTCATTTAGAAAATGGTGAGAAACTCTGGCCGTTGTCTATGCCATGTATGTTAGATGACAATGAAGAACGGATTCGTCTAGCACAATACGGCACCTCTAATATTGGTCGTTTTAAAACACTATACCGCCGTGGGTTGGGAATTCGATATGGTCGCCGTATGCAGACTATTTCAGGCGTGCATTACAATTTATCTTTTCCAGATACGCTTTTTGCCGAGCTACAAGCTCATGAAACTGACGAACAATTAAAATCATTAAGTTTGCAGGATTATCGTAGCCATCGTTATTTTGGCCTTATTCGTAATTTTATCCGTTTAACACCGTTAGTTATGTTTTTAGTGGGCGCTAGCCCAACAGTATGTCGTTGTTTCTTAACTGGACATAAACATCAATTGTTACCTTTAATCAAAGGTTCATACTATTTACCGTATGCTACAGCTTTGCGCATGGGGCGATTGGGCTATCAAAACTCAGCTCAAAAAAGCTTAGGTATTCATTACAATAATTTGTCTGGCTATCTGGATGGTTTACAAAAAGCCGTTCATTCTCCTTACCCACCATTTAGCCGTTTAGGGTTAAATGATGCCTCTGGTGAGCCGTTGCAAATCAATGATCATGTTTTGCAGATCGAGAATGAATATTACAGTCTTGTACGTCCAAAACAGGTGCCTCAAAAAGGTGAAACACCATCTCAAGCCTTGAAAAATCGAGGGGTGGGATATGTTGAGTTGCGTGCTGTTGATGTAAACCCATACTCGGCAATTGGCGTTGATGAAACAACTGCAGGCTTCCTTGAAGTGTTAGCACTTTATTGTCTGTTAAGTGATAGTCCAGACTTGTTAGGTCCAGAGCAAGACTTGGTTGAGAAAAATCAGACTGAGGTGGTAAACCGAGGTCGAGCGCCAAACGCAACCATTACAGATTTAACAGGGTCATATCACATCGAAGATTGGGCACGTTTATATATTGCAAAAATGCAAGATTGTGCACAGCTACTCGATCAGACCTACGCAACAGACTTGTATGGTTCAGCATTAGCGATCATGCAAGCACGAATTGATGAAGTTGATGAGACTTTATCTGCCCATGTCATTGACGATACGTTAAAACATGGTGGAACTTGGAGTTTTGGTAGCCACATGGCGCAATTACATGCTGAAAGCTATGAAGAGCATGAGCTTAGTGTGGAAACTTTGAAACATTTTGAACAATTGGCTGCACAGTCGTTACAGCAGCAAGAACAACTTGAGCAAGATACTCAGGTCAGTTTTGACCAATATCTTGAACAATATCGATAATAAAACGAGGTTTTACATGCGATTAAGTTACCGTTTGGTGAGTGGACTACTTGTTTTAGCAAGTATTGTCGGCATGTCTTTTGCGCTGTATCTGGAACATGTAAAAGGTTTAGAGCCATGTCCGCTCTGTATTTTTCAACGTGTTGGCTTAATGGCGATGGGTTTTGTGGCACTCATTGCATTTTTACATAACCCAGTGTCCAATGCGATTAAACGCTTTTATGCATTTTTGGCTGGCATCGCAATTTTATGGTCAGTCGGGGTGGCAGGGCGTCATGTGTGGATACAGCATTTACCCGCAGATCAAGTACCGAGTTGTGGACCGGGTTTAAATTATTTAATTGATGCTTTACCTATGAAAGCAGTTTTGCAAGAAGTGCTTGCTGGTTCAGGTGAATGTGCTGCAATTGACTGGACCTTTTTAGGTCAATCTTTACCAGTTTGGTCATTAGTTTATTTCCTTTTGCTATTACTGGTCTGTTTATGGCAGTTATTCCGTTTTTATCCAGCGTTTAAGACTGCTAAAAAGTAAGTTTAAACAGATTAAAAAAAGCCCAATATTATGTTGGGCTTTTTTTATTGTTTTAGAATTAATCAAAATATAAAAAAATGAATTAAAAAAAAGCATAACGATGTAGACAGATAGTTCTGTTTTTTATAAAGTGCAGCCGTTTATATATCCTTATGATTATAAAAAATGCTTTTTAATATATTTAATGTTTTGGAAAAAATAGGGTTAAGTGCACAGAAACGCGCGATTCACGTGCAATTTTCTAATGAACTACTCAATAACCAAGTTTTTTTACAGCGTATCGAAGGCCAACACCATCTAAATGGGGAAATTGAAGCTGAGTTAATTTGTCTTTCGACGAGTGCCCAAATTGCATTGAAGCAGTTTATAGGGGTGCAAGTTGCTGTTGATCAGGTCACAGATGCAGGTCAATTATTTCGAACAACAGGAATTGTAACGGAAGCTAGTTATGGCCAAAGTGACGGTGCTTTAACGCTTTATAAACTGACCTTAAAAGACGCGACAAATTTATGGCACAAGCGCCGTAATAGTCGTGTTTTTATGAATAAAAGTATTATTGAAGTCACGGAAGTTTTGTTTAAAGAATGGCAAGAAAAAAGTCAGCTTTTTGCGACAAGTTTAAGTCTCGATCTTAGTGGCTTAAGTCAGAGTTATGATATTCGCCCATTTATCATGCAGCACAATGAATCTGACTATGACTTTCTGACGCGCTTGTGGCGAAGTGAAGGCGTTAGTTGGTTAATTGATGAAACAGAGCTTTTTGTACCTCATTTTACTGCGCCAATACAGGCTCAAAAACTGAGACTCATTGATGACAATAGTCAGTACCAAGCTTTAGAACGTCGCAGCATTCGTTATCACCGAAGTAGTGCAACAGAATATCAAGATAGCATTACGGGCTTTGTAGCAGTGCGGACTCTGCAACCCACCGCGGTACATGTACAGCGCTGGCAACCGGATGCTCTGGCACACGAAGAGGGTGTAGGTTCAGTTATCACTACACACATACATTCAGAGCAGTTTGATTCAGCGAGTTTGAGCCTTGAACAAGCATGGCACATGAGTCCAGCTTTGATGCGAGATTTAAAAGGTGAAGATCAGGCTACTGCTTCAAGTAGTAATCAGCTAGAAAAATTAAATCAGCACTTTACGGATATGTATGCGAGTCAGGCCAAATACTTTAAGGCCTATAGTAGTGTGCGTGATAGCCAAGTCGGTTATTGGTTTAATCTACAGGAGCATCCTGAAATTGATCAGCATGAAGGGGCTGATCAAGAGTTCCTGATTATTTCTAAAAATTTCTATAACCAAAATAACTTACCGAAAGATTTACATCAGCAAGTTAGCCAGTTGTTAACTCAAAGTCGTTGGGATAAACATGGTTATGATGATATTGAACGTCAAGGTAATGAGCTGACCTTAATACGCCGTCAAATTAAAACTGCGCCTGAATATAATCCAGAACAACATCGTCCAATTGCCTACCCACAAAGAGCGAAAGTCGTAGGGCCAGAGGGAGAGACCATTCATGTCGATGAATGGGGACGTATCAAAGTGCGCTTTCTATTTACCCGTAGTGATGATCATGGACATGACGGTGGTGCAGGCAGTAATGACAACGATACTGACTCGGCTTGGGTCGATGTACTGACTCCGTGGGCAGGTGAAGGCTATGGAGCACGTTTCTTGCCACGTATTGGTGAAGTGGTTGTCATTGACTTCTTTGATGGCAATATTGACCGTCCATTTGTGACGGGGCGCATCCATGAAGCGCAGCGTTCACCAACAAAGTTCGATATAAAAGGCCAGCTTCCTGCGACTAAAAAACTAAGTGGGATTCGTAGTCAGGAAATTAGTGGTAGTGGCTTTAACCAATTACGCTTTGATGACACAACAGGGCAAATCAGTACCCAACTCCAAAGTAGCCATGCAGCAACACAGCTGAATTTGGGTAATTTAAGCCATCCTAAAGAACAAGAGATGAGTCAAGGCCGTGGTGAAGGCTTTGAGCTTAGAACAGACGCTTGGGGCGCTGTGCGTGCAGGTAAAGGCATGCTCATTAGTACCTATGCACAAGAGCAGGCAATTGCAGACCATTTAGAAGCTGCACATGCACAATCTTTACTTTCACAAGGTTATGACAGCATGAAAATGCTCAGTGAGGTTGCGGCTAAGCAACAAACTGATGCTTTGAATGTGATTAATCGATTACCCAAATTCATCCAGTCACTTGAGCTAAAAACCACAGGGCAGGCATTAAATAGTACGGTAAACCTATTTAAGGAAGGCATTAATAACGATCCTATTCACGCATTAAAAGACTGCGGTGGCTTTATTCAAGACATGGGTGCACTAGGTGGCGATGCAAAAGGCGTTATAGACGAATTTAATGCTTTCTTTACCGATGCTAAAGATGCGATAGAGAATTTAAAAGCGTTCATCGAAAATGTTGAAGAACATGGCGCTGACATCGTTAAAGGAAAACTTGCAAGCATTAAAGACCGGATTCATAAAAATCCATTTGAAAGTATTCAAGAGGTCGGAAAAGTCTTAGGGAATGTGGAGACCAAAGACTTTGACATGATGAGTGTATGTGGAACATTTAGTAAAGGCAGTAAATTAGAAGTATCACCTTCTAAAGCATTGGGTTCTTTACAAGGCTTTATGGAGGGTTATACCCAAGGTTTAGAAAGTAGTTCAGATGCTAAGCAGCAAGAACAAGGCAAAATTTTTAGACAAGCCCTTATGTTATTAGCATCGCCAAATGGCATTGCTCTAACAACACCTGAAAATATTATCTTACAGGCCTCACAAGATATTGCCGAAAGTGCCAGCGGTTCAATTAATTTAAGCGCACAGAAAAATATCATTGGGCATGCACAAGACAAAATTAGTTTGTTTGCTGCACAGAAGGGTTTTCGCGCTTATGCAGCAAAAGGAAAGCTCGAACTACAAGCGCAAGACGATGCCATTGAAGCGATTGCCAAGAAGGTCATCAAGCTTATTTCTACTGAAGAAAAAATTGAGCTTACAAGTCCAAAAGAAATTGTATTAACAGCGGGTGGATCTCAGCTCAAAATTAATGCGGATGGCGTATTTTCAACAACAGGCGGTAAGTTTGAAAGTAAAGCTGGACAGCATTTGTTTACGAGCGGAGCTAAGGTTTCTTATGAGGTTCCTGAGTTGCCTAGTTCTTTTGATTATAGTAATAGAATTGATTTGTATAAGATTTTTCAATGGAATGATTTCGAAAATATTAAATATAGCGCAATTTTTGAAAATCAAAGAGTTACGCAAGGGAATTTAGATGAATTAGGAAGAACAGAAAGATTCAAGAGTAGTACCCCTGATAAAATGAAGGTTTTAGTGGGATATAGTGCTGATAAATGGCATAAAGAAACAGAAGAGTTTGAGGATTTTGATGACTATGAAATCCACAATGATTCTAACTTAAATAATAATTCTAATTAAGGGGAGAGAAAATGAATAAGAAAGGTTTAATTCAGTTTAGATTTGTTGAATTATTTACTGCTAATAACATACCGAATTTATATCATGTTATTAAGAATGGAAAGGGTGTAACTATTGCTTCCGGAATGACGAATAGTAATGGCTTAACAGTAATGATAAGTAGAGATGTAGGTGATACTCTTTATGTATATTTAAAAAATATTATAACAGGTGATTTGAAAGAAAAAGTTAGACACACTATTATTTATAAAAAGGAGATAGTAAGAGTAACATCATCAAAAATACTATTAGATAATATTACCTTAGCAAAATCAACGAATAAACCTGGTAATTATAGATATTTAACGCATAAAGTAAAAAAAGGAGAAAATTTATCTTCAATTTCTCATCAATTTAATTGTAAAATTAGTGAAATTGTAAATTTAAATAAATTAAAAAATCCTGATCATATAGATGTTGGACAAATTATTAAAATTCCATATAAAGGTGCATCGAATGATACTAAAAAAAATCCTGATAACAATCAATCTAAGCATGAAAATAATAAATCATCTTCTACTCAGAAAGTAAATTCACATGAAAATAATAATAAAAATACTTCAGATAAACCTCAAAAAAGAATAGAGTCAAAAGATATAAATGATGAATATACAAAAGAGTCAGGAAAACCAATGAAAGTTGCTACTAATGCAACTTCACCATGTATTTGTAAACAATATAATTTGGCTTGGGGATCTAAAGTTAGTTGTGAATTTAGGAAAAGAGTTATAAAAATAGCACAAAATTTGTGGCCTAATGATTCAGAGAATATGGCAAGTCAATTAATGGCTGTTATGCATTTAGAGTCTGCCGGTACTTTTAGTCCAAAAATTGGAACTTTTGTCAGCAAAAAATTAACAGATGATGCTAAAGGTGGTTATGTTGGTCTTATCCAATTCGGAAAATTTGCTTCAATTGATTTAAAAGTTAAAAGATCTGATTTAGCAAAAATGTCAGCCGTACAACAATTAGATTATGTGGAAAAATACTATAAACTAAACTCTGCTCATACAAAGATTAAAACTCTAACTGGATTATATTTATGGGTGAATTATCCTAAAAATGTCAAAGAAAATCGATTAGAAGATGAAGATATTGTGTATGCGGCACCTAAAGACGCAGAAGTAACTTCTAAAAAATTTTTAGAAAGCCCATATCACCAAAATCCTAGTTTTATGAAAGAGAATGATGAATATAAACGGGATGGCAAAAAAGTTATTAAACAAGGATTTAAAAATGGTTCAACTAAAGTTTGGGAGGTTGAACAAGAAATTAAAAAACATTTAACCGAAGGTATAAAAAGTCAAAATTTAGAGAAAAATTATAATTGTGCATACATTAATCATACTGAGATAAAAAATACTCAGAAAATTAATTTGGAAAAATTTGCTGAAATTTTAAGAAAGAGAGCTAAAGAAAAAAGTCAACATCAATGTGCAAAATATGTAAGAATTGCATTAGAGGCTGGGGGAGCCGACACTTCAGGACATCCTATCGCAGCATCAGATTGGGGGCCAACTCTCAAAAAAATAGGTTATAAAGAAATACCTGAAGAGTTTAATAAACCTCAATTAGGTGATATTTATATCATCACCAAAACTGATAAGCATCAATATGGCCATATTGCAGGCTATGATGGTAGCCAATGGATTTCTGATTTTAAACAAAAAGGTCATAGAATTTATAGTGATCATGTTAACTACAGATATTTTAGAATGTAATTTGTTAAATAGGAGATTTTAATGAAACTTTTAATTTTAGAAATTTTATGTTTAAGCCTTTTATCTGGTTGCGCTTCCGCAAAAGAAGCTGAATGTTACAATACTTCAAAAGCTCTAATTACAGATTTATACAATAAATTTTCTATTAATAGCGATGAGGTTATTGAAAATAAAAATAGAAAAACCTTAAGTAATTTTTTTGATAAAAACCTTACAAATTTACTTATAAAAGATCAAGAATGTAGTGCAAGAAATAATGGGGTTTGTAATATTGATTTTAATATTTTAATTCATTCTCAAGATACTCCTAATAAATATAAGATATTACAGGATACGGATAATTTAGTAACAGTTAAAGTTGAATATCATCAATACTCAGAATTTATTAACTTTGTTATTAATAAAGAATCTTCTTGTAAAAAAATAGAAAATATAAAATACGATGATGGAAGTGATTTAAGTAAAATGCTGCGGAAATAACATGAAATATTCAATATTATTCTTAATTTTACTATTTGCTAATCATACATTTGCAAATACAGAAATATGGAATGGTACATATCACTATTATAGTTCAGAGGAGCTACCTAGTGGAAATGTTGCGACGATAGAGTCAACTTTAACATTAGCACCAAAAAAATGTGTGTACTCTATTATTGGTTTTCAGGTTGATAAATCCTATATATGCAAAGTGAAAGAAAAAAATAACGAGCTATATTTCTTTAATGTTCAAAGTGGTGAAAAGTTAGGAAAAGTAGTCTTTAAGA